>JAFTHG010000046.1 GCA_017457555.1 Kiritimatiellia bacterium
CCCCAATAGTGCAATATTCACGAGTCCATAATCTCTCCTTTACTATTTGAAGTCTGGCAGATTTTATGGCATAATAGGCGGAGAAAGGAATTTCTATTTTATGCAATACTTTAAAACATGTGCAGCAGTGGCAGGGCTTTTAGCACTTGTCGGCTGCGATGATGTCACCGCTTTTAACAATATCACCGTGTCTTTAACCGATAAACAGGAAGTCACCTTTGATCTTACAGGAACACGTGGTGAGACGACTACAACCTCTGTCAAAGGAAATCCAAATGCAGCACGTCTTTCTGAACGGACGACACGCAAAGTTAGCGTTTTAAAAACACCTTTTCTTCATGCAGACTCAGGCTTGGAATTGACGGTAAAATCCTACAATGTCACTAGTGATGACTCTTGGGTAAAGGGTTCCAGCACATGGGATTACACACGCACGTCATACACTATCAAAAATACAACATCCAATCCTATCGCTCTTGACGCGATTACCCTACTGAATGGGTCCCTCCCTTTCCAAACGGTTGAAACGATTGGCAATACCGATGGTGCCGTCCTTTTCGGCAAGGTTGAAAATGGTCCTTATGCATGGGGGGCTATTGAACACCCTATGGCACGTTACACCGTCACGTCCGGCACCGCAGCAACGACCCGTGCCGTGCCGATGAAAACAACCTATACCATTGCTGATTTGACCAATCGCTCCAATCTGAATGGCTCTTTTGAAGTACCCGTCACGGTCACTGCAGTCCCAATGTCGCTGACAGTCACCTATCAGTCCGGCAATCTGCGTGCTGCACTGTATGGCGTTGAGGCAATTGCTCCTGCGACCGGCAATGTGCTTGATGCGGATCGCCACGAGGGTACAACCGGTGGTGTTTCAAAGGCAAATACCTACACATTGAACAACCTCACCGTTGGCCAAACGGTTGTCCTGAAAGTTGCCGCAGGCACAGATGGCAGTGGCACATCCAATGGCATTCTTACTCTCACAGGCGCAACGCCGGCAGATGGCGTTACCTTGACCACCCCTGCTTGTCCTGCAACAGTTAAGGGATGGGTTCCTGTGGTGGATACCTTGCAGCCCGGTGCCACAATGACCTTCTCCTATACCTTCGGATTCTTCCGTGAACGCGATCAATTCCGTCGCGTCTTCAACGAATATCTGAATGCTGAACGTGCTCATCCGCACCGCGTTTTGCCACACTATAACAACTGGTATGATCTCGGCATCAATCGCAACGACTTACCCGTTGAAAAGCGTTTTACCCGTGAAGAAGCACTGGAATCTATGCGTGCATTCCGCACCGAGCTTTGGGAAAAACGTGGTGTCTTCATCAATTCCTACCTCTGGGATGACGGTTGGGACAACTGGGACTCGCTTTGGGGCTTTAATGAAAACTTCCCGAATGGCTTCACAGAACTCGCAGAAGAAGCACATAAGGTCCCCGGTGCAACAATTGCGTGCTGGATGAGTCCTTTTGGTGGCTATGGTGGCTCCTACGTTCGTCGAGTTTCCTATGCCAAAAAGCATGATATTATTGACCGCAATGCCAGTGGCTTGCAGTTGTCCAAGCCGACTTACTATGCAGCATTCCGTGACCGTGTGTTGCAGATGATTAATGACTACGACATGAACCTCTTCAAATTCGACCGCATGGGGTCTGGCAGCGATGCTAATGGTGCAGCACCGCGCTATGCCGCAGACCTGCGCGCTGTCGGTGATTTGTGTGCAGAAATGCGTGCAGCCAAGCGCGACATTTTCATCAACTGCACGGTTGGCACATGGGGATCGCCCTTCTGGCTGATGTGGTGTGACAGCATCTGGAAAGGCGATGGCGACTGCGACTGGCTCGGCTCGGTCGGCACACAACGTCAGAAGTGGGTCACCTATCGCGACAATATCATTCACGACCGCATCGCTTCCAAATCGCCGCTCTTCCCGATGAACTCCATGATGATGCATGGCATTATCGTCTGCAAATCCTCTCCGCACAACACGATGAGAGATTATAAAGGCACTGGCTCCTATCAATATGATGGTGAATCCTATGCAACCCCCACAGCTTGCGCAGACTTTGCTGCGGAAGTTTGGATGGGCGTTGCGCTCGGTACCGGCCTTCAGGAATACTACATCTCCCCCAAGTTGATGAGCAAAACGTGGTGGGACATCTTGGCAAATGGCGTCAAATGGCTAAAGGCTAATGAAACCGTTTTGACGGACTCCCACTGGGTCGGTGGCGACCCCGGTGCCGGTGCCGACATGCAGAAGCGTGGCAATGAACCCAAGGACATTTACGGTTTTGCCTCGTTGGGCATAGAAAAGGGCATTGTTATTTTGCGCAATCCCTCGAATAAACCGCAAGATATCGCAGTCAATCTGGATGCCTTGTTGGAGATGCCTGAGGCTGGCCGTGCTGCGACATATACGCCCACCGTCGTCTTCAACTCAACAACTGCCTATGAAAATGCAGGGAAACCGGGTGCCTTCCAACCCGTGTGGCCCGCAACCACGGCAGATACCGTTACGTGGACCTTGCCACCATTTGCAACCATTCTCTTTGAGATTGCTCGATAAACGACAATTCGTTCACGAGTCTTTCGACATCAGGCAGTGGATCCACTGCCTGATGTTATTTTCGTAATGTGTCAAATAAAAAGTGCACCGAAGATGCGGTAAATGGTTGAAGATGTGTGAGTTAAGTGTGTCATTGATATGTGCACCGAAGGAGAGGCGTTCTATGGGGAAGGGAC
>JAFTHG010000004.1 GCA_017457555.1 Kiritimatiellia bacterium
AGTGATTCCCACGAAACAACGCTGAATGAACCCGAAGGTATCGGCACGAACACGCTTGATTTTCAGGCATTCACGGATGACTGCTGCCAGATTTTCTCCCAAGGCGCCTGAGGTCAGCTGCACATTTCCGTGAGCATCGGTTTCCGTTGAGAAACTCTCCGCAATCGCCCGACCATCTGCACCGCGGATACCCTCGCTCACCGCCACCACACAGCGACCATACCGTTGCATACACGCAGCGACATCGTTCACAAAGCCATCCACCGTAAAGGGACGCTCCGGCACATAAACCAAATGCGGCCCATCATCCGGATCCTGACGGGCGAGTGCCGCAGCAGCCGTCAGGAAGCCGGCATTACGCCCCATAATGACGTCAATTTTGACGCCGCCAAGCGCACGATTATCCAGATCATCGCCCCGCACCGCACAGGCAACAAAACGTCCTGCCGATCCATATCCGGGCGTATGGTCATTTCCCAGAAGGTCATTATCAATGGTTTTCGGGATATGGAAGCAGCACATTTCATACCCTTGCCGTTCAGCTTCTTCGGCAATGATATTGGCTGTTTCCGCAGAGTCATTTCCACCGATATAGAAGAAGTAGCGGATATTGCGGCGAGCCAGAATTTCAAAGATGGCCCGGCAGTCCTCCGGTGTCGGCTTCCGACGCACCGACCCCAGCGCCGAACTCGGCGTTTGGGCAACGCGCAATAAGACGTCATCGGGTTCTGCCCGCAGATTGATGAACGCCTCATCAAAGATGCCTTGAATCCCATGGAGTGCTCCATAGATTTCCACAATCTTATCCGATGTCTTCGCGGCTAAAATTGCCCCCACCAGACTTTGGTTAATCACCATTGAGGGGCCACCACTCTGCGCAATCAGCATATTTCCGGTCATCTCTCACACTCCTTTGTCGGGTCAAAAATAAAAAGACGCACAGGACACACGTCCTGCACGTCATGCAAACAGTTCTTACTGCTTAAGGGCCTTGGCAATGCGTCCCATTGCCTCAATCACCTTTTCGCGGTTGTTGAATGCAGAAATACGGATGTAGCCCTGACCGCACTTACCAAATCCTGCGCCCGGCGTCGTCACCACCTGAGCCTGATTCAAGAGACGATCAAAGAACTCCCAGGAGTCGCCTTTCACATTCACCCACACGTACGGCGAGTTGTCACCGCCCACGCAATCAAAGCCAAGCGCCTGAATGCCTTCACGAATCAGTTTGGCATTCCCCAGATAGTAATCCACTTGCGCTGCAGTCTGCTGAGCGCCTTCCGGCGAATAGACCGCCTCGGCCGCACGTTGCACGGGATAGGACACGCCATTAAATTTCGTCGTGTGGCGACGATTCCAGAGCGCATGCATCGCTACAGCGTCACCGGCCTTCGTATACGCCACCAGATTTTCCGGCACCACCGTAAAGGCACAACGCACTCCGGTGAAGCCAGCCTTCTTAGAGAAGGAGCGGAATTCGATCGCGACATCCTTTGCTCCTTCAATCTCATAGATGGAGTGCGGGATTTCAGGGTCACGGATAAAGGCTTCATACGCTGCATCAAAGAGAATCAGGGCCTGATTTGCTTTGGCATAATCCACCCATGCCTTCAACTGTTCCTTTGTGGCGACGGCTCCCGTGGGATTATTCGGGAAGCAGAGGTAAATCAAATCCACGCGTTCTGCGGGCGGAGCCGGCACAAAGGCATTTGCCGCCGTGCTTTCCAAGTAGTGCAAGCCCTGATAACGCCCCTCTGCGGCTTCACCCGTGCGCCCTGCCATCACGTTGGTATCCACGTAAACCGGATAGACCGGGTCGGGAATTGCAATGGCCAATTCCTGTGCAAAGAGCTCCTGGATATTGGCGCAGTCACACTTAGAACCATCACTGACAAAGATTTCAGAGGCCTTAATGTCGCAACCGCGCGACTGGTAGTCATTGACGGCAATGGCTTCACGCAGGAAGTCATAGCCCTGCTCCGGGCCATAACCGCGGAAGGTCGCCTCTTCGCCCAGTTCATCAACAGCCTTGTGCATCGCCTCACGGCACGCCGGAGCGAGCGGCAGCGTTACATCGCCGATGCCCAAACGAATTACTGCTGCATCTGGATTGGCCGCCTGATACGCCTTGACGCGCTTGGCAATTTCAGAGAAAAGATAGGAGGCTTGAAGCTTTCCAAAATTTTCGTTAACGAGAATCATACGTGAATCGTTTCTGTTTAATTTGATAGGAATACTTATCGGGTTTTTGTGTAAAGCGGCGTCAGCAACCAACGCCGATTGTGCCAGAACCACTGTTCCGGCATTTTGCGAATCTGTTGTTCAAAGAGATTCCACACAGCCTGCGTAATCCGCGTGGCATCCTCAGCGGCATCTGCATCCAAATCTGGAAAGATTGGATCAAAAATGCAAATCTGATGATGCGAAGCACTCTTGCGAATCATCGTGATCGGCAGGATTGGCACATTGGCCATCCGTGGGAATTTTGAAAGGCCTTTGCCGAGCTGAACATCCGGCTTACCAAAGACAGTGGTGCTCACCGCAAGTTTATTGTGGCGCACATCCGGCAAAATGGCAAAGACACCCCCACCCTTCAAATGGTGAGCAATGCGGACGAACGAACTCGAATGGCGCCGGTCAATCGTCTGCACATTCAAGCGGTTACGCTGCATCCAAGCCTCAAACAACGGATTATTCTGGGCACGTGCCATCGCCATCAGAGGAAAATTGAAGGCAGAACACGTAATCGCCGCCAAATCCCAGTTGCCCATATGCGGCAACGCAATCACCACACCTCCATGCTTATCAATCAGACGGCGCAGGGTCTTGGCCGCCTGTTCAACGCCCTCCATGTGCGCTTTCAGATAGTCCAAATCCATCTTTTGAGCGTGAAACACCTCAATGAAGTTCATCAACATATTCCACACAGAGGTCCGGGCAATCTTACGGCACGTCGCAATGGAGGTATCCTCGCCGAACACCTCACGGATGCGCGACACCGTCTCACGCTTCAGCGGCCAGCACAAACGGAAGACAATACGTAAAATCCCACCCAGGACCTTACCGGTCCATGTGATGGGAATGCTCGATATTGTCGCCTGCACACCACGAAACGCGCCATATTCAAGGCGATGGCGGAAGCGAATCTTTTGTTTCATTACGCCCTTTACTTTGCAGTCTCAGCAGCTTCAATCAACTTGGCAATGTCCTGACGCGTCGCATTGGCCACTTCGGCAGCTTCCTGCAACGTTTCAACACGTGCCTTCACCGCCAACAAAGCTTTGCGGTAATCGGCCACCTTCTGCGTCATTTCAACAATCTTCTCGCCCAACTGCTGTGCAGCCTGTTCAGCCTTCACCAACATACGGCGTGTCTGCAACAACTGCTGAAGTAATTCACCGGGATCACAGTCCAAATCCTCAAGATGCATGCCATCGGGAATCGGCACCTGAATAATGGTTCCGCACTGCGAACACGGCACCTGAAGCCCTGCCGCACGGTAATCGACCACCAAGTTATGATTGCAATTCGGGCAATCAAACACAATGTCGGTCGGCATAATTTCAAC
>JAFTHG010000047.1 GCA_017457555.1 Kiritimatiellia bacterium
CAAGACCTACACAACTCAAAAAGAAGGAAGCCGCATGAAGATTTTTAACCTTTTCCCAATATCCCCTCGCGATTTAACTTGCAATTCACTGGTAGTGCGAAAAGTTATCAACATTTTTAAGGCGAAAAAGCGGCGATTTTACGCCAAAATATCAGCGAAAAGGCGGGTCAATTTCAGCGACATTCAACCGCAGTTTCGCTGAAATTACCACCTGTCTTTCAGCGACATTGGACTTATCAACAGGCCAAATCGTGTTGATCAGTCAGCCACTTTAGGATAAAGAAGCCGCTGTAGCCGAGTTCATTTCAGCCCATTTTCAGCATAAGTCACTGCGTTTCAAAGACTTACATCAAAAAGCAAAACTTCTCAAAAAGGGCACTTTTGAGGCCAAAACGCCGCAAATCAGCCCCCAAAACCACACCATCAAAAAAAGTTTTCAACAAGGCAAAAAACGGCATAAAAAAGCGAAAAACCGCCCAACCTGCGTCAGCGTGGCTGCGCCACAGGGACGCGTGCACTCGCAAAGCTCGCTTTGAGTGGCACGTGATAAGTGGGCAGCTGCGCCGCAGCACTGCCAGACATAGAAGACCTAGAACGTCTAGAATCTCTAGAACTTCTAGAATACCGCCGTGATCAGCCGTGTACAAAGGCTCCAAGCCCTCCCAGAAAAGCGGCAGAAGACCTCTTATCCTTGAAATCCCTATCATCCCTAAAATCCCTGCCATCCCATGAAAAAGCAGCGGCTTCACCCTCCCAGAAAAGCGGCAGATTGTAGCCGAGGGGGAGGCGAGTGAACTGAGCGGTAGCCCCCGATTTGGAATCAAGAAGAATCATCCAACCCTGTAAGGCGGCAGAAGACCTCTTATCCCTGAAATCCCTTTTATCCCTAAAATCCCTGAAACGTCCCACACGCAGCTCCCACCACTGGCCCTGAAAGGGACAAAAGAGACAGAAGGGACACACGCTTTAGGCCTTCTAAACTCCAGTCCTGACAGGCGGCAGAGGGGTGGTGTTAGCGGTCGTGGAGTTGGAGGAAGTAGTGGGCCATGGTTTCGGGGGCGATGGTCATTTGGCCACGCATCCACCAGTGGACGGTTTCGGCAAAGCTGCCAACCAGATGGTTGAGCAGAAAACCTTTGGGGACGTCAAGGGTGAAGTGGGTCAGGTGTTGATTAAAGAGGGTTTTGAGGTGGGTTTTAAAGTGGCGCAGGAGGCGTTCGCTGCTATCGGAGAGGAGGATGCCGCAGAGGTCGTTGCGGCTGTCTCGGATATGCCAGAGGATGTGGGCGAGTTTGGTTTCCAGAAGAGTGTCGTGGCCGACCCATGGACAGGGGTCATATTCGAAGACGTGATGAAAGAGATCATCGCACATTGCTTCCAGAAGATGGTCTTTGGTGGGGAAGTGTGCGTAGAAGGTGCTTCTGCCAATGTCGGCTTTTTCCAGAATCTCCTGCACGGTGATGTGGTCATAGCGTTTGGTTTCCAGAAGTTGACGAAAGGCAGTAAAGATTGCTTTCCGGGTTTTGATTTGGCGGCGATCCATAGAATCTCCCGAACGATTCGCTCCGAAATGTTCGGTTATGAACATTTTTGGGGCGTTTGCTTATTGTGTTTCAGCATCAAGCTATTTACACTATTACCGAACACGTTGTTTGATAACGCCTATTATACTTCATTTCAACCGTTGATTGAGAGGTTTTGTACAATGCCGATTCTTTCGTTTTTGGCGTCGCTTTCCGGGATCCGCTACACGATGATCTCCGGGGTTTGTTTGGTGATTGACTTTCTGCCGGTCTTGGCTGAATGGCTGAAGCGTCCGCTTCCGGCGTTTTGTACGCTTCCTTTTTCGGCGGCATGGGGGGCGGTTCTCATCAGTGGCACACCGCTAATTTTACTTGCCGGGCGGCGGCTGTGGTGCAATCGGGGCATCAAACGCATCTCGTCTGCCCTGCTGATTTCCATTGCGATGGTGGCGGCTATTGCGATTGGCGACCTCTTTGCGGCGGGGGAAGTGGCGTTCATTATGGCGATTGGTGAGTGGTTGGAAGACCGCACCATCGCGCGGGCCCGTCAGGGTTTGGCGGCATTGATTCGCCTGACGCCGCAACGTGGCCGCCGATTGGAAGATGGCAATGAGGTGGAAATCCCGGTGGAGGCGATTGAGAAGGGCGATTTGTTGCGCGTGTTGCCCGGGGAGACAATTCCTGTAGATGGCGTGATTCTCTCCGGTGAAACCACGGTGAATCAGGCAATCATTACGGGAGAGTCGCTCCCTGTTGAGCGTATTCCCGGGCAAAGCGTCTTTTGTGGCACGCTGAATTGCTTTGGTGCGATAGACATCCGTGCTGCCGGTGTGGGAGCAGATACCTCGCTCCAGAAGTTAATCCGCATGGTGCAGGAGGCCGAAACAAAACAGGCTCCCATTCAACGTATCGCAGATCGGTGGGCAAGTCTTCTGGTGCCGGTGGCGCTGGTGATTGCGATTCTTGCCGGAATCCTCACCGCAGATGTAACGGTGGCGGTGACGATTCTGGTGGTTTTCTGCCCGTGTGCACTGGTACTTGCTACGCCAACTGCGATTATGGCCGCAATCGGTCAGGCGACACAGCATGGCGTTATCATCAAATCCGGGGAAGCACTGGAGCAGATGAGCGCAGTCACGACGCTCGCTTTTGACAAAACCGGCACGCTGACGTTGGGAAAACCCACTGTAGCCGTGGTGCATCCTGAAACCTTGGAGCCCACGGCTTTTCTCACGTTGGTCGCCGCAGCAGAGCGTAAGAGTGAGCATCCTTTAGCCAAAGCGATTGTGACTTCTGCCCGTGAGCAGGGATGTGCGCTGCCCGAACCCGAGGCCTTTCAGGTTGAGGCCGGCCAGGGCATTTGTGCACGTATCCATGGGCAAACGGTGCGATGCGGTAGCGTTCGCTACTTCCAACAGCAGCAGATTGCCCTGCCTGCTGCCGCCGAACAAGTGTTGGAACGCTGCCAGACGGCCGGACAGGCAACGGTTCTGGTGGCGATTGACCAGCAGTATGCCGGATTGATTGCGCTGGAAGACACCCTGCGGCCCGATGTACCTCAGGTGATTCAGCAGCTCAAAGAACTGGGGCTGATGCCCTTGTTGCTGACAGGTGACCACCAAGCCGCCGCCACCACCATTGCACAGCGCGCCGGTATCACCGAGGTGTGTGCAGAATTGCTCCCCGAAACCAAGGTGGATCGGGTGCAACAGCGTCAGGCAAATGGCGAAGTGCTCTGCATGATTGGCGATGGTATCAATGATGCTCCTGCCTTAAAAACGGCAACGGTCGGCATTGCGATGGGCGTGATGGGCTCCGATATTGCAGTGGAAGCGGCCGACATTGCATTGATGCGTGACGATCTCTCCAGGCTCGTCTACCTGAAACGCTTGGCCGATGCCACCACAGCAACAATCCGCCTGAGTATCACCCTCTCCCTTCTGGTGAATACAGTGGCTATCCTTCTCTCCATTTTCAAATTGCTGACTCCCACCACAGGCGCTCTGGTTCATAACGCCGGCTCCTGCTTTGTCATTCTCATTGCGGCACTGCTCTACTCCAGACGTTTTGATTGATCCAGGAACATTGAAGCTCTGGCGAAACGATTGTAACGCACCTGCTCCGCGGTACGTTTGATGTGTGCGCGAGAGATTCCCGTCACAGCATTTTCTTGTGGGTGCAGCAGACTGACACGATTCATCCTGATGGGCTTGCGAGGTTTGCGGTGATCTTTTTAGAATGCACCCTAATGAAAAAAGGAAAAAGACCGTTTGAAGAATAGGCTTTTTTGCTATTATAAGGATATGTATCGAACCCCTCCTCGGGAGAGCTGAGTTATGAAGCAGTAAAAGATTGGCCTTGTTGGTATTGGTGCCG
>JAFTHG010000048.1 GCA_017457555.1 Kiritimatiellia bacterium
CGCACATCACGCCTTTCCACGCCACTTTCTGCACGCTTACACCGCGACCTTTTTGCACCCCGTGACGCATGAACGGAAGACATTGAAAGCACCTTTGACCGCAGATTATCAGCAGGTGCTCGGACATCAAACGAACTGAAAGTGATAAACAAATGATGACGTTTAAGGATTTGGGACTCTCTGATGCACTTTTGCGTACTGTTGAAGGGTTGGGATTTCACGAGCCAATGCCGATTCAGGCCGAGGCAATACCGGCACTTTTGCCGGAGAATCCGCCAGATTGTGTTGCGTTGGCGGCTACAGGAACAGGGAAAACATGTGCTTATGGTTTGCCTTTGTTAACGCATACTGTTGCAGAAGAGGCGACCGTGCAGTCGTTGATATTGGCCCCCACGCGCGAATTGTGTTTGCAAATTGGTGAAGAATTAGCGCGTTTTGCCAAACATTTGCCGGAAATTAAAGTCGTGGCCTGCTATGGAGGCGCACCGATTGGTCAGCAGATTTTGAAGTTGCAACGTGGCGCGCAAGTCGTGGTGGCAACGCCCGGACGCTTATGTGATTTGATTCGTCGGGAAGCGGTGGCGTTGGATCATGTCAATGTGTGTGTGCTGGATGAAGCAGATGAGATGCTGAATCTTGGATTTCGCGAAGAGTTGACTTTTATTTTGGATGCTGTTCCTGAAGCAGCGGCGATGTGGCTCTTTTCTGCTACGATGCCTCCAGAAGTGGAAAAAATCTCAAAGACTTACATTTCGGAACCGTTGGAAATCACCGTTGGTGCACGGAATGAAGCACAGGCAAATATCGTACATCACGCTTATGCTGTGGCTGAACACAATCGCTATAGTGCTTTACGGCGAATCATTGACTTTGTGCCGGAGATGTACGGCTTGGTCTTTTGCCGGACACGCGTTGATACACAACGCTTAAGTGAAAGCTTAATGCATGATGGTGTCTATGCCGAAGCACTGCACGGAGATTTATCGCAGGCACAACGTGATTCGGTAATGCGGAAGTTCCGTGAGAAGGCTGTACGTATTTTGGTCGCAACGGATGTCGCTGCACGTGGTTTGGATGTGGATGATATTACGCACGTGATTCACTATCATTTGCCGGATGAACCTGCGGTGTATACTCACCGCAGTGGCCGAACCGCCAGAGCGGGGAAGAGTGGCGTTTCCATTGCATTGGTAACGGCACGTGAAAAAGCGCGATTGCGGTTGATTGAACGGATTTGTGGGATGCGATTTGAACAACGTGCCATTCCGACAGCAGATGAAGTGCGTCAAAAACATATCTTCTGGTTATCAGAGCAAGTGCATCAGGTCACGGAGATTAATGACGCAATTACAACGCTTTTACCAGCAGTAACACCGCTCATTGCAGGGTTAACGCCTGAAGAGGTGTTGGCACGTGTCTTACAATTGCGCCTCTCTGGATTGATTGAAGCTTACGAGGATGCCCAGGATATCAATCCGGCGATTTCGCTCTCAAAGGCAGAACGTGACGCGGCTTTTGGCGAACGGCAACGGATTATGATTCGTGTAGGACGATTGGATCGTTTGAAAGAAGGTGCCGTTGTACGATTGGCGTGTGAACATGCGGGTATTAAAGCAACGGATATCGGTGCTATTGACATCAAGCGAGAGTTTGCCTTCTTTGATGTTCGGGCAGAGTATGGACGTCGCGTGGTTTCTGCGCTTTCCGGTGTCGCTTTTGATGGTAGGCCACTTGAACCAAAGTTTGTGGATCCATCAGAGGATTTGCATGCTAAAAAGTCTGGTAAGAAGACCACAAAGGGCTCCTTTGGAAAGAAAAAAGGTTTTGTAACCAACCGACGGAATGGGAAACCTGCCCGTAAACCGAAAAAGCAGTCAGCATCAAAGCCACAGTAAGTGGATAATGTAATATGGCGAATACAGTTTTTGACTTATTGAATCGTGATTTGAAGCGTGCCATTTCTGAAATCGGGTACGCCGAGCCTACGCCTATTCAACGAGAGGCGATTGACCCCATCTTATCCGGTAAAGATCTCTTTGGATGTGCACAAACCGGAACAGGAAAGACAGCAGCATTTGCGCTTCCACTCTTGCATCGTCTGGCAGAAAAACGGCTTATGGTACGCGCTAAAAAGCCCTTCGTCTTAATTTTGGCTCCTACACGAGAATTGGCGGCTCAGATAGGTGAGAATATTCAGACGTATGCTCGGTATCAGCGAACGCCGATTTTGACTGTCTTTGGGGGAGTAAATATCCGTCCGCAAATGGATAGCTTGCAGCGAGGCGTGGCCGTTTTGGTGGCAACCCCAGGACGACTGTTGGATCTTTGTGCACAGCAAGCTGTAGCGTTAGATGCGATTCAAGCAGTGGTATTGGATGAAGCGGATCGGATGTTGGACATGGGCTTTTTACCAGATATCCGTAAGATCCTGGACCGTCTGCCTAAAAAACGTCAATCACTCTTTTTCTCTGCCACGCTAACGCCTGAGATTACGGAACTTGCAGAACATTTTATTCGGACGACGCCTGTAAAAATTCAAATCGATCCGGGTAGGCCGACAGCAGAACGTGTAGCACAACGTGTTCTCTTCGTAGATAAAGAGAATAAATATGCCTTGTTGAAATGGGTACTGGATGATCCCAAGTGTTTCCGTGTAATCGTTTTTCCTCGTATGAAACATAATGCGGATCGACTTAGTAAACAGTTGTATCGCGATGGTTTCCCCTCTGCGTCACTGCACGGCGATAAAAGCCAAAATGCACGTCTTCGCGCACTTGAAGGGTTTAAGGAAGGGAAGATTCAAGTTTTGGTGGCAACGGATATTGCTGCGCGTGGGATAGATGTTGATGATGTGACGCATGTCATTAACTATGATTTGCCTGATGAAGCTGAAACGTATGTGCATCGCATTGGGCGAACCGCTCGGGCAGGTGCAGAGGGGGAAGCAATCAGCTTGGTGTGTGCTCATGACCGCGATGCCTTGCGTAGCATTGAACGTTTTATTGGAATGTCAATCCCACAACATCTGGACCATCCGTTGCATTCAGAAAGTGCACGGACGGCAATGGGCGCGAATGCACGCCGCCCGGCAAAACAGGTTGGGCAGGGGAAGAATCCCTCACAAAAGCGGCAACCACCCAAGGTTAAAGCGAAACAGAAAGTCTCAAAACCTTTTTGGAAAACCGTTCATACGAAAAATGGACGCAAGAGTTGAGAGGTAAAGCGCAAGCCGTTATCACCTTTATTCTGTTGAGGGATAAACGTGAACGTACGAGTTGAGAACCATATAGCAGAATATGTTGAAGAATAGGATATGGATATGTTAATCATTACCAAAACAATTTCATTTGATGCTGCCCATTTATTGACAGGTCACGGTGGACAGTGTAAAAATTTGCATGGACACACATATCGTGTAGAGGTTGAATTGGGCAATACGCCACCATTGGCAGGGCAGCCAGTGGATATGGTAATGGATTTTAAAGAGCTAAAAGCCGTATTGCAAGAAGAGATTGTCGCGCCATGTGACCATGCGTTCCTCTATGACCGGTCAAGTCCCGTAGAATCGGATATTGCAGCAACATTAATAAAGCATGGGTTGCGTGTTTATCCAATGTGTTGTCGCACCACCAGTGAGAATTTAGCACAACACTTCTTCAAAAAGATCGCGGATAGGGGACTTCCTGTGACAGCTGTTTCTGTGAGTGAGACGCCGGAATCATGTGCAACGTATCGTAACAAATGATTTCCCTCTTCAAATAAACAGGTAACGATTAGGAAGCTTCGGTTTTACCGGGGCTTCTTTGGTATAAGTGGTTAAATAGGAGAAATGTATTTAATCTCGTCATTTTGGATGATTTTTTGTCGCAACTGTAAGCGAGGAAAGGGGTGAAATCGCGCGAAAAGAAAAAAGTTGGAGCCCGGAGGATAAAATAGAGCTCCACAAGAATAAAAAAGTAAAAAAATCTAAAGTCATTGCAATTAAAGGGTTTGTTTCAATTGATAACGCTAAAAATGAAAATCTATACTATATGTTGTGTATTGACGAACAGATATGTAGCATATATGGTTTGACAAGGTTGCAGAGCTTTCGTATTCTATTGTGCGTTACATCTGAATTTGATGCATGTCGTGCGATATGGTTTTCAGATGTTTTCATCTTCCTAACAGACACAAGGAGCTCCAATGATTAAGACCGTTATCAAGCGCGATGGACGCCAGGTGCCGTTCAATCTCGCCAAGATCGCAACTGCCATTTTGAAGGCATTAGCACAAACGCGTACGTGCGAACAGCTTGCCGACAAGGATGATTTTGAATTGGAAGCTTTGGCCAATAAGTTGGCCGAAGAGGCAACGCGTAAGGTAACGATTGAAACTCCGGACATTGAGCAGATTCAAGATGCGGTTGAACGCGTCTTGATGGATAATGATTTGCCCAATACAGCAAAGAGCTACATTCTCTATCGTGCAGAGCGTTCGCGTGCACGTGAGCGTAATACAAAGTTGATGCGGACACTTTCAGACATCGTTTATTCGTCGGCTAAAGATTCCGATGTGAAGCGTGAAAATGCCAATATTGATGGTGACACGGCAATGGGCTCGATGTTGAAGTTTGGATCAGAGAGTTCAAAGCAGTTCTACATTGATAATATGTTGCGTCCGGAAGTTGCCCGTGCACACGAACAGGGCGACATTCATATTCATGACTTGGATTTCTACAGCCTCACGATGACGTGCTGTCAGATTGATCTTGTGGATTTGTTGTCGCGCGGTTTCAGCACGGGGCACGGCTTCTTGCGTCCACCACGTGATATTCGCTCGTTTGCAGCATTGGCATGCATTGCTATTCAGTCTAACCAGAATGACCAGCATGGCGGACAGTCGGTGCCGAACTTTGATTATGCAATGGCGAATGGTGTGCGGATGACCTATGCGCGTCACTACAAGACATCGTTGCGCGAAGCCATTGAATTGTTGTGTGACAACAAGGAATTGGCTGCTACGTTTGAAGTAATCGCGCCGCCAACGATGACGACAGTAGACGAGCCGACCTATGTGCAGAGTGAAGCCGATGCGCTGAAGGCGGCAGGCGTTGAAGAAACGCTGATTTTGCGTATTCAGGCATTTACGCGTGAACATGCGCTTGCTGCTACCGATCGCGATACTTATCAAGCAATGGAAGCGCTTGTGCATAATCTGAACTCGATGCATTCGCGCGCCGGTGCTCAGACGCCATTCTCCTCCATCAATTATGGCACGGATATTTCACCTGAAGGTCGGATGGTGATGCGGAATCTCTTGTTAGCTACTCGTGCCGGATTGGGTGACGGCGAAACGCCAATTTTCCCGATTCAGATCTTCCGTGTCAAGAAGGGGGTCAGCTGTGATGCGGGCGACCCGAACTATGATTTATTCAAGCTCGCATGTGAAGTGAGTGCGAAGCGCTTGTTCCCCAACTTCTGCTTCCAGGATGCACCTTTCAATGCTGCGCTTTATCGCGAAGGACATCCTGAAACAGAAATCAGCTATATGGGATGCCGCACACGTGTTGGCACGAATGTTTACGATCCATCCAAATCTCAGGTTTGGAAGCGTGGCAACCTGAGCTTTAC
>JAFTHG010000049.1 GCA_017457555.1 Kiritimatiellia bacterium
CTCGCGGCTTTTTCGCCAAGTCGTCATGTGACTTGATGTATTCAAGCAGGTCTAACCGAAAATCGTAAAGTCCGAGGTCCATAAAGGAGATGCCCCCCCGACATTTCTTCTATATCAACCACCTCTTCTTGCAGTCTCTTAAGTTGCAATGTACGATATTCCAATTCACCTTTTTCTTCTGGACTGATCGGGTTATCATCGCCCGTAGAGGTCATCACTGAAATTTTCATTCGGGTTTCAACTCTCGCTTTGAGGTTGATATATTCGTCCAAGTCCATATCGGGCCAGAAGTTCACCAATTGAATACAAGCATTCTTACTCCCAATACGGTCAATTCGCCCAAAACGTTGGATAATGCGAACAGGATTCCAGTGGATGTCATAATTGATAAGGTAATCGCAGTCTTGTAAGTTTTGACCTTCGGAAATACAGTCGGTGGCAATCAAAATGTCAATTTCATCATGCTGCTGTGGCATCACAACATCACGATTTTTAGAAGTCGGTGAAAAACACGTTAAAATATTATTTAGTGTGCCACGTACACCTTTTAAGGTCGTCTGCCCATCTATCGTGCCTGTAATCAATGCTGTGTGCAATCCATACACTTTTTGTACAAAAGCACTCACATGGCGATAGAGATATTCCGCAGTATCTGAGAAGGCGGAGAAGATCAGCACCTTCCGATTGCCCTCATTTAAGGGGTGCTCTATTTTCTTTACCAACAATTGCAAGAGGGCTTG
The DNA here is from genome assembly GCA_017457555.1 of Kiritimatiellia bacterium. GTDB lineage: Bacteria > Verrucomicrobiota > Kiritimatiellia > RFP12 > DVOR01 > Spyradenecus. The sequence continues at coordinate 741 of JAFTHG010000049.1, forward strand.
TAACTTGGAATCATGTTCTGGCGTAATATCTGCCACCATTGCGGAAAGCAATGTTAACGTCTCGATATCTCTTTGAAGTGCATCTCGCCAGGAAACATAATCCATGTCGGTAAGATCTATCTTTACCTTTTTGCCAACCGCAAAGAAATCGGTATTTTGGTCATCTGCGTCCCAATCTGAAACATCGCCTACTTCATGAACTTCAAGTTCACCATTGCTATACCCTTTCTTGCTCTCAAAAAGGTTAATGGCAGCAATTGTCTTTTCTATTTGTTCCTGAATACGTTTGAGTGTTAAGGCAAAGGAATAGACCGAACTCTCCAAACGTTTAAGGAGATTAACACTCATCAATCGCCGAATCCCCTCTTCACGACCTCGTTGGGTCAAGCCTGTACCTTTATCATTAAGTAAATTTTTATACTTTTCACGCCTTGAATCAAAGAGATAAGCAGATGGCGTATAAATCTCCAGCCCTAACATCATCAATTGTTCGTAAATCTCATTATAATTGATGGCATTCGGCAAGTCCGTTAAAGAGGGGCGCAATGAAATCGGTTTTAACCGTTCAGGAAATTTGCCAATTTGCGCTGTGTTGTAATACTTTTCAATATGCTTTCGCGAACGCGCAATCGTGACACTATCTAAAACCTCAAAAAAATCAAAATCTAATTGTTTGAGCAAATTATCGGTTGTTCGTGCCACTACCGGCTGTTTACTCCACGCATTAAATGCCTTTTGCGCTTGGCGAAAGATCTCATCAATACTTTTACTCGTGTTCAGTTTTGAATTAATCTCATTCGCATATCCCTCGTAGGCCAGTTGAAGTTGATTACGCAAATCATAAAAACGATTATTCACGGGGGTCGCAGAAAGCATTAAAACTTTTGTTTTTACACCAGCCTTAATTACACGATTCAGTAAACGGAAATAGCGATTTTCCTTTTTGTCATCCCCAGAAAGTGCTCCGCCATTACGGAAATTATGGGATTCATCAATGACAACCAGATCATAGTTCCCCCAATTTAATCGGTCTAAATCAAGACCATTTGAGATACCGTAATCGCGGGATAAGTCTGTATGAAACAAAACATCATAACGTAACCGGTCACTTGCGATGGGATTATTGATGTAATTGTCTTTATAGGTGTTCCAGTTCGCCGCAAGTTTCTTTGGACACAGCACCAGCACATTCTTATTACGGTTCTCGTAGTATTTAACCACCGCCAATGCCGTAAACGTTTTTCCCAACCCTACAGAATCCGCCAAGATACAACCGTTGTATTGCTCTAACTTATTAATAATCGCTAATGCCGCATCGCGTTGAAAATCATAAAGCAAATTCCAAATCTTACTCACCTTAAATCCTGTCGCCTCATTGGGGAGTAAGTCTTCAGATAAATCTTTCAAGAATTCATTAAACACGTGAAACAATGTCAAAAAGTAAATCTGTTCAGGGGCATTCTCATCATAAATCGTGGCGATATGCTCAATGACTTGCTCTGTCACCGTTTGAAAAGCGTCTTGATTGTTCCAAAGTTGTTTGAATAATGTGGCGTAAGGAGAACTCAATCGCCCTGAAAAGCGTTGAACAAAGTTATAGGCGTAATTACCACGCTCACACCCCAAGTCCACCGTTGTAAAAGCATTAAAGGGAAGATAAGAATAGCGTGATTCAGGGTTTTCAATATGAATAAAGCCTTGCACAATCTGTTGTGTAATATTTGACTTAAATTCTGCTTTTTGCCGAATCCAGTCAGCACATTCTTTTGCGATAGCCTTCTGCTCTAAAACATTCCTCAGACGCACTTCAAACTCCGTCCCATAAAGACTTTTTTCACGTGTCGTTTGCGGAATATAAAACTCACGTTTATCTTTTTCAGGCGCATCTAAAACAAACGTAGGTGCAGTAAAGAGAAATTGAAGACGGTCTATCTTCAATAACTGTTCGCGCAATGTATGAAAGGCATAAATTGAAAAACACGATGCCGCTATCTTAAGCACCGATTGAGAGGACAATACATCACCCAAATCGTCACGTAAAAATGACGAGATATTATCAATAATCTTTGGCTGACTGTCGTCTCCCGACATAAAAAGCGTGCTTCTACGTGGTCATGTTCTCACCTGAGGCTTACCACAGCCTTGACAGAAAACAATACACGCAGAAACACGCTGGGGAGTATTCCCCAACGCAATCTCCGCAGTACGCTTCGTTCTGTCATAAGAAGTGGTAATTCCAGGTGAACGAAATGTATGCGTTTATCGCATTATTCTGCATTTGAGAGGTGGTGAGAGGATCCTTTCGGCATCGTCACCGCAGCCCAAACTATGTACATCAAACAGTATAAGCCAAATGGGGGTAAATTACAAGAAAAGTTTATGGGAGAGGTGGGAGAATCATGAGACGTTTTGCTTTCAGGGAAGCGCGTGCCGATTTTCAGCAGTGTGTTTGGTATGGGACGGTTAAGCGTTTTGCGTTTAGGCGTTTGGTGTGTTAGAATGGACGCATTCTATCATTCGCATCAGGAGGTTTCCTATGGGGATACGCTTGGCTGGATTTGACTATTCTCGCCCTCTCTTTTATATGGTTACGCTGAAATGTCTCAAAGGGCTCCCCGCCTTGTCTGAAATTGTCGCCCCGGGTAAATGCCAGCCGAACGCCATCACTTTTGCGCTTGTCCGTTGCATCCGTACGTTTCATCAGGGCTGCCAAGCTATTTATCCGATTGAGTGTTTTTCGGTTATGCCCGACCACATTCACCTCTTAATACGTCTAAAAAAACAAGAATCTGCGCCACTTCGTTTAGAAACGATTGTTTCTCTTTTGATGCAAGCTTTAGAAGGCTGTTATACGGATGTCGCTCAAAGACGTGAACCGCTCTTTGAAACGCGTTGGCACGATTGGATTATTGCGGCAAAAGGACAGCTCGCCGCCTTTACGCGTTACATTCGGGATAATCCCAAACGTCATTGGCTCCGTCACATCAATCGTCCCTATTTCTCTCGCGTGAACGCGCTCACGTTTATGGGGCGCACATGGTATGCTTATGGGAATACCGCAATATTAGAGTTGCCGGAGATTATCCCCTTCCGCTGTTCGCGCACATGGAACAAGAGTGATCCATTATGGGAAGAAGCCCTTACCAAAGCCAACCGTATCAGTTCTGGCGGTGCCGGGATTGGCACCTTCATGAGCCCTTGCGAAAAGGCTTGTGGTAATGCAATTTATCAGGCGGGAGGATCACTTATTATACTCTCACCAGAAGGGTTTCCAGAACGGTGGCATCCCTCTGCCGCCAAAGAAGCCCTCTGCGCTCAGGGGCGCCTCCTCTTTCTCTCACTGTGGGAGCCCAGCACCTTGCGCCCCGACAAGGCGATGCTCTATCAACGCTGTCACGGACCGGGCGACCTGCTTCTCAACGCCACCCATCACGGGGGGCTCTTGACGCCCTAATTGTAACCGCTTCAGAGGCTATACAAGGAGCAACCAGCGAGGCAAGGGCTTCTTTCAAGGGTGAAAGCACCAACGCTTAAGACCTGTCGCCATCATCACAAACAGTGAATGCACAATGCTTAAATCAGGTGTACTTACCTATAATTTCAAATGCGTAAGCGCCTGTAATCGGATAGGTTTTCCGGTGAGAATGCGTCATGCGCCTTATTTTCAACAGTGTGTTTGGTGTGGAGCGGTTAAGCGTTTTGCGTTTAGGCGTTTGGTGTTAATGACTGTCATCGGATTTCTTTGTCTCAGGCCGATAAATACCTTTACAATCATATCCCTCTGTACCGAGAGGATCTTCGGGGCCATTAATACACCACATTTCACCTTCGGCTTCCCAGAAGTTTTTGCCCTCCCATATCCGTGCTTTCAGAAATTCTTTTATACACGACTCCGGGCTAAGGCCATAGTTGGTGTAAAAGTCTTCACCAACATGACACTGATATTCTTCTGAGTAAACCATGTGATAAATCCGAAACTTAAACACCGGTGGTTCAAACATAATCGGGCCATCAATAAAGTACGCCTCGCCATGATAGCGAATGTAGGTATCACTAATGGTTATCGTTTCAATAAATTCACTCGCTTTTTCGTTTTCCATCGGATATGATCTCCTAATCTCATGAGGGATTGGGGAAATTCAATTTCTGCGCCCAAAAGTGTAGAGCTTGAACTCAAACGCCGTCAATTTACATCCGTTTCATCACTAATTAAACGCATCTCTTGTTCAACCTCAAAGAAGTTTTTTCCTTCCCAAATTTTGACCTTTAGAAAGGCGTTGATACAAGCTGTTGGCGTTTGAGCTGCGACCTTGTAAATAGTATGAGCATGAATCCGATTATCACCTAACCGTTCAAACCAATAAATCTCAAACCGACAAAAAGATTCGCCGGGCAAGATACTTGGACCATTAAAGAAATAAACCTTTCCCCGAAACAACACATATGCTTCGTAATTGGTTATCGTTTCAATGAATTCATTTACATTCCCATTTTCCATCGAATATGATCTCCTTTCTAATGAAATGATTTTTTGAGATTTTACTCGTCCAAGGGATTTGATGTTAATATCAACCGCAGGGGATCTATCCGACGTTGATTTTTGGCGTACGATGATGACAGCCCGTCTCTCATGTATGCACACACATCCTTCTGGATAAGGAATCTCTTTAATACTATCATATCCATCACGCAATCGATTGAAAAATCGTATGCAGTAGTACCCGGTGCGTTTGGCGCCCTAATTGCAAACGCCTAAAAGGCTATACAAGGGGCAACCAGCGAGGCAAGGGCTTCTTTCAAAGGTGAAAGCACAAACGCTTAAGCCCCATCACCATCATCACAAACAATGAATGCACCATACTTAAATCAGGTGTACCGACTTCTCTTACTTGCCAACGCTTAAGGGCTTGTAAGCCGCAGGTTTAGGGTTGAATTGGGGTGTGTGGAGCGCTGGAAACTGGGGGCCTTATGCCGAGAAAATGATTCAGTTTCAGTCAAACTGATTTTCAATTTCAATGAAACTGAATGTCAATTTCAATGAAACTGAATGTCAATTTCAATGAAACCGCGAGTCCGTTTCAATGAAACCGATTTGCAGTCTAAGCCTTGATGGGTGGCGTTTGGGGCGCAGGAGGGATGCGGTTTCGGCTTAGGGCAATAAAAAAGCGCACCTGGTTGAGGTGCGCTTTTGGGTGTTTCGGCTGTGTTTTGGGGTGATTACCAACCGATTGCAGAGGCTTTGTCGCCTTGCTTAGCCATGTCGATGGTCTTCTGGAAGATGGTACGACGCTGGCGGTTGTTGAGGCGGATCTGGAAGGTGTAGGTCTTTTCCGTGGTGCCATCGTAGGTGGCTGCGAGGAGGTTGATGGTGCCTTCGAGGTAGAAGTCGGCGGCATCGTCACGGTTGACGGCGACGTCATTGAGGAAGGCGTCTTCCTTGTTGGCGGCGATTGCACCGGCATCGTTAGCTACGATTTCCACGAGTCCGCTGTTGAGCAGGTCTTCATTGATACGGCCAGAAACCTGGGCGAGGTCAATGGAGAGGTCGGTTTTGTTTACAATGCTGCCGACATTGACGACTGGCATACGGCCATTCTTTGCTTCAAAGTCGGTCAGATTGCGGTTGTTCAGCATGGCTTGCGTTAATTGTCCGGCTGCATTTTTGAAGTCTTGCAAGTCAACGCCCATGGTGGTTAAGGCTTCGGTGCCGCCGGCTTCAATGCGGCGCGGCCGCTGGGTGGAGGCACATCCTGCGAGTAACAGTCCGGCACAAAGGCACAGGATCCATCCGCTCATTCGTTTCATATTCAGTTTCCTTTCTGTTAAAAATCAATTCAATTAGTCTTCGATGGCTTGCAGTTTGATTCGGAAGTCGCGCGCATCGCGGGAGGGTGCGGTGAAGGCAATGCTCTTGCTTTCGCGCGGATTAAAGACTTGCTGCTGCCAACCGCCACCTGCGGTATCAATCCGCATGGCATTGGCATCGTACCACTCGACCTTCAAATTCACGGTGAGAGGGTCACGCGTAAAATTCTCCATTTCTGCCTGTACGCGCAGGATGCCGGCAGCATTTTCTGCGGTGTTGAGGCGCACAATGCCGAAATCATCCGCCAGATGCGGATCGGTGTCAACGCGTTTGTCGGCGATAATCTGCATCATGGCCGACTTGTTTGCATTCTCAACGCTGTTAACCGATACGCCGGTGCAACCGGTTACGGCGAGCAGAATGCCGAGTGTCCAAAGCATCATTCCTTGTTTCATAGTCATTTCCTTTCTTAAAAACAGTTGTATTATGCCACGAAAACGTTATCGGATGCGAAACATTTGTATCGATGGACGGGCACCGCGGTGCATTGTACGCAGGTGAATCACCCAGATATCGCCCTCTTCAGGAATTTTTACGGAGGTTAATTGGTACCCTTCTTGCGACACGGTCACGGTGCGATCTGCGGGGAGATCAATGCGGCTGACGCCGATTTGCTTCGGCAACGAGATCCAACTGCGCGTGTCGGCGACATTGGAGCCGATTTGATAGGCGGCCGTGCCGATGAAGGTGAGCAGCTGCACTAAGCCGTCACCGCTCTGCTGCGCGGCATAGTTGGCAGCGTAAGCCGCGGCGGCCTTGGCCGTGGCCGAGGCGATGGCGCGCGTAAGGATGCCGGGATAATCATTTTTGTATTCCTGGGTCACGATGGCATCCACGTCACTGACGAGCTCAGCCTGTGCGCTTTGTCCGCCACCTGAAATGTGGGCAAAAGCCGCAATGTTGGCATCTGTCGTCAGTTTCGGCAGGGCCACCGCCACCATTGAGATGGTATTGCCTGCAAAAATCGGGAAGGCAAATTGCACCTCCTCGCGGTAAGGTGCCATACCATTTTCATGGAAGAGATAGACGCCTGCCGGGAAATCGGCTCCGGCTTCCAGACGTTCAGCATCCTGACGGATGGCGGTATTTTCCGGGGCCATTGCCAAAGCGCGCTGCATTCGGAAGCGAGCCATCTCACGATCGGCATCATCAACACCGGCATAGAGGTGATAGAAGGCATAGAGATATTCGGAAAAGGGATTGACGTAAAGGTCATAACCGCGCGTATCGGGCAGCTCATCCAGCAGTTTAGCCGAGACTTCCTGAGCCTTTGGACTTTCAGTTGTGGAATGAATCTGCTCTTTGTGTTCCGACTTTTCGGTGGCTTCACGTGTTTTGGCGATACGCTCAGCATTGTCAGCCACCACCGCCTTCTGGTGATTATCCATCCGCACCAGGGACTGACGCGCACCGGGAATATCCCCCATTTGCAGGGTGTTGAGCGCCTGATAAGTATTGAGCATCAGGATGTCAGTGCCGCCACCACGATAGGGCAGCGTCGCAGGATTGGTCAGAAGCGACACACCTTCCCGGCTCACCGAGAAGCGAGCCAGATTCTGCCAATACTCATAAATGCGCTCAGCACGGGCAAAACAGGCATAACTCTCACGGATATGACCGGCTGCACGGAAGACACTGCCTGCTTCCAGAAGAACAGGCAAGGCATCACGCGCCTGATCTTCATCGGCATCCTCTTCCAATAACTCACGGATTTTCAGCCCTGCTGTCTGTAAATCACCGGCAGCATAGGCCTGACGATACGCCGTAATCCGCTCGGAATACGAACTGCATCCAACGGCCATCACAAGCGCGATGGCCGTCATCAGTTGGAGAATAAAACGCAACATAATACGTTACTCTTTCGTTATGGGTTTGACCATCGCCCCGACAACCGCGCGGGCATTGCCGATTAATTCGGCCTGAGCGTAGTCTGACTCCACATCAATAATGCGGACTTCGCCGGAAAGACGCCCCTTGATTTTGCGTGTGACGCCAGTATCTGGATCCGTCACCGTGCGCGTCTTACCGTAAATCTTGCACTTGTCGCCAACTTTGAAGACATCCGAGCCGGCATTGATGGTGACCACATCCTCATCAACGTCAATCACCTTGGGCGGGAACGTCGCAGAAATCAACTGTTTAACGCTCTTTGCCGCCATTTCGCGCGTCATTTGAGGGAGCAGAATATCGAAACGGGCCTCCGGACGTGTCATGCCAGAGGTGACATCAGCGACATCCATCTTTTCAAGCTGGACGTTAGAGGCTTCCAGAATTTCAGCCGTTGTAGTATCAACCACGCGCATTTGTGCCGAGAGCTGATATTTGGTTTTCAGACGATGAACACCGCTAAAAACACCGGTATCCGTCACTTGCTGGAAGGAATCCACCGTGACGAAGAGTGCCAATTCGGCACCGGTCATCCCGTTTACCTCAGCGCCGCGATCCGATACCAGGCCACTTGCGTAGAGATCCTGCTCTTTAATCAATTCTTCCAAAGCGTCCGACCGCTCCACCATGCGGAACTTGCGGCTCTTGGTAATTTCCGTAATCAGGTGATCATCAATCGCTTCGGTAATGCGACCCAGTTGCATGGCGCGGGAATCACGGGCCAATTCCGCTTTCAGGGAGTCACTTGCCGTCACGCGAGCAACATAGAGTGTTTTTTGTTGCGCCAGCGCTGCAAATGGCAAACAAAGCGCAACCATCAACCATCCCAACATTTTTACGTTCATTAGCGCACCTCCTTCTTCACCGGAACAATCCATTCTGTCAGCACAGGAGTGCCAATCATATCCGGCAATTTATCTGCTTTAATCTGAAAACCGCTCTGTTCCAACATTTTGGCATGGCCCAAACGTTCGGCAACTTCGGCGCTGCCGGCCTCGCGTTCCAACGTCAGGCGGTGCATAAACTCAATCGAATCCTTCACACGGGCATATTCTTTCTCGGTCATCATCAGGCTGACCGTCAGGCAAAGTCCATCCGAGGGCACCACCGTCATGGTCACATCCTCATAGCCCACGCGGCTGATGCGAACCTGATGGATGCCACGCGACATACGAACCGTGCAGCCGGAGGTTCCCTTCGCAACGCCATCGACTTCAACCAACGCCGCCACTTCCGATGGGATGCGGTCATTTAAGATTGAATTATCCTGCGTAATCACCGGGAGATAGATCGGTTTGTTGTTCATATCATACGCCAATACCTTGAACGTCACCGGGATACCGCTCTTCGCCAGAGAGGCTTCACGCCATGCCGGAGCCTTTTGACGAATTTCTGCCGCCATCTTCTCAACCAGCTCTTCTTCCAATCCATCTGCAAATGTGCCGAATTCGGTTTCAAGATTCGCCGTCTTACGAGAGCTGAACTGCGCCTTGACCGTGCCACCATCAAACGCACTGCCCGAATAAACATCCGAAATCGTGTATGACCCCGATATCTTGTAGATGTCATTCACGATAGGAGCGCCAGAAGCATCCACCGCTTTGCCAAAGCGACGATCCTTAATCCGTTGCGTATTTTTGGTAAAACGGTCAAGCGAAATCATCAGCATATAGTCTGCGCCCATATTCTCTGCCAGATGCAAGTAGGACGAATCCGCCTTTAAAGCTGCCTCACGGGAGGGCTTGATGGAACCATCCTCGCGCACATCATTCGTGGGATTAATCGTATAAGCAGCATGTGTCGCATCAATGATTTCCACCTCCTCCGAGGAAACCTGAGCAGCCAGTTGCGAACGAATCACGTCGCACGCCTGATTGAATGCCGCTTCATTCGTGAGATTATCCACAAAGATTGCCACCTTGCGACGTAAAGGTTCGGCGGGCTTCTGCGCCTTCACCTCCACATCATACGTAGCCTGAACCTTTAATTCCGTGCCGTCTTTCAACTGAAGCGTGGTCGGTTCAGAAGTGGCTTTCACCGTTTCTGCCTGCAAGGACAGCGCAGCTGCCCCCAAAAGAATGCCCAAAACAGATTTCATTTTTATTCACCTTCTCTTAAAACGAACCATAAATCAAGGGGAAACCACCCGGAGTGGTCGTCGGAATCACATTGATCAGGCCGATCTGAATGCCACGTGCGCCCTCCGCATAGTTGATAACGCCAATTTGGAGCCCCTTCAAGTAGGCAACACCATTAAAAAAGCCAATCTGCAACCCGCGGACTCGTGAAGCGGTATTCACTAGACCAAGTTGCAAACCGATGGCATCCGCATTCACCGTATTCCACAGACCAATATCCAGACCTGTCAGGTTTTCACACCGTCCGTAAATAGGTGAAAGGCGCAACCCACGCACATTCCAATCGCCCCACGGTAATTGTACAGGCGCAAGAATACCCAGCGAAAGCGGCGTTGTATTCCGATCAAATAGCGCAAAATCCGAACCTCGCGTTCCGGAAGGCAAAGGCTTCCCAACCTCAGCCGGCTGGCGAGTCGCCGTCCAGTCACGTGTTATTGTCGTATTTGAGGCACCCGCTGTGGCAGTCCAATCACGCGTTGTTGTCGCCAATGCTGTGCTAATGCCCAAAAGCATCAACAGTCCCATTATTGTCTGTTTCATCATTGATTCCACTCCATTCAAACCTATTTCATAAATCAGGATGATACAGATGACCCCATCCGCACCACCGTGACGATACTATCATACAGCCCCACCCCTGTCAAGCAAATAGAAAACCTCAACAAAAAGAAGCGTGATGTGTCATAGTAATGTGCACCGAAGAAAAATCCAGTTATGTCACACTATTGCTCCTATGTGTCATTTGAATGTGCACCGAAGGAGCTACGCCATGACAGCAAAA
>JAFTHG010000050.1 GCA_017457555.1 Kiritimatiellia bacterium
AAAATGGCGGGAGGGACGGGGCTCGAACCCGCGACCTCCGGATCGACAGTCCGGAGCTCTAACCAATTGAGCTACCCCCCCGGATGAAGAAAGTGCATATATAGTACCACACTCGAAGATGACTTGCAAGCACTTTTTTTAGTTTTCCTAAAAAATCTTGATAACCGCTATCCGCCACTTTACCGAAGATCTCCAACACGAGGCGTTGAGTTGGTGGCGACAATAACGGTACAGTAATAAATGTGATTAACGTAAAAACAACGCTCCACAGGGTTAACCCAAACACACTTTACACACATATCTCCATTGCATCGCTAAACAATAAAAAACGCCCCCGAAAAGAGGCGTTGAGTTGGTGGAGGTGGCGGGAGTCGAACCCGCGTCCAAGACAGCTTCACAGCGATGTCTACGTGCGTATCCGGATCATTATCTCGTGAGAAGTCTGCCAACCGGCGGGCGTTCTACTCACTTACCCTCATGATAGTACAAGACAGTGTTCCCGAAGGTTCGGTTCACTGCAGGACCTGCTAATCCACGCTTCCACACTCAGCAGATATCGGTGCTTCAGCGACGGGCCGTTTCTTTAGGCCGCGTAAGCGAAGTTATCGTTCGCAGTTAGGTTTTGATCGATATTTTACGGGGCCAACGATCATCCCCGGCACGCAACCGAAGTTCCGACTTGCCCTGTCGAGACCTGGTCACCCCCTTCTTTTTCAAGAAACGCGGGTAGTATACGCCTTTTTATTCAAAAACACAACCGATTTAATTCTTTTTCGTCAAAATCTGTTCCACAATCCGCATTTTGACTTACATCCGCGACAAATGCTACTTACCCCTTACGATAACCAGATTTGATTATCGCAAACGAAAGGCGGCTCCTGGTAACACTTCATACCAATACAATCCATCTTCCGTTTCAGGTAACCACTGAAACGATGTTTGTACACCTTGCGAACGTTTTCCATCCGGTTTTCGCATCACCCATCCCGACAAGGTTTGTGGCATTTTTGTATACGCATTCGGCAATTTTGCGCCGGCGAAAACACTTGTTGGGCGATTCTTTGGTAACAAATGTGTTCCCGGTGATGGCCAAACAGGATAATCTACATAAGGTGCCACTCCTTCAGGAAGCGTTACCGTCACGGAAACACAATCTGCCGGTTGATCAACCTCTGGCAAAGGTTTGGGGTCATCCCACGTCAGTGCTCGCCATGCGATTGCAGCCACGTTACCCGCACCTTTTGCGCCAATCTGGTATGCGTGAATACGCACCGTCCACTCCCCGGAATCCATCCCCACATCCACTTGAATCCGTTCGATAGGATTTGCGTGGTCATCCAGTTGATACACCACGCCCTCTGGTGAGATCAGTTCCAAATCATAATCATTCACCAACGGCCGTGAGGCATTGATGGATGCGGGCTTATCAATCCATGATAAAACGACCGACAACGTAGAAAATGAAACAACCGATGGAATCTTAAACTCCGTTACAGCTCCCGTTGTTGTTAACGAAATGCGATCACGAAATCCCAACACCTCATCGTTCGTCTTTCCTCCTTGAAGCATCTGCACAAGATGAAGCGCGCCCCACCCTTCCACATTATTGGGGCTTGTTTCCGGGATTTCAAGATATTCGCCTGTCCCGAATTGTCCCGGATAGAGCGTCTCAGAAGCCAAAACCAATCCTGCTCGCAACAGTGCCGCTGTGGGGCGTTCAATCTGCTGAACCTCTCGCAAATACTGGCGTAAGACCGCCGCAGCACCACTAACAATTGGAGCCGCCATTGATGTGCCACTTAAACCTCCCACCGAACCACTCTTAAGCGTTGAAAAAACTGCTGAGCCCGGCGCTACCACCATCGGCGCGATACGCCCATCTGAGAGCGGTCCGCGTGACGATATGCTCAACATCCCCGGATGCGTTCCATCAGCAGGATGCGCGATGCGGTCTGCCGCAAGCAAGGCCCCCGCGAAAATACGACCATCAAAATCTGCATTGGTATTGGCAACAGTCGGCCGGGCATTCTCCTGTGCGCCAACAGTCAGAGCATTCTTAGCATACGTTTCTGAAGAGTATGCCGTTGAAAGATCTACGATATTATCTCCATTCTTATCGCAACCATCATTACCCACCGCCACACAAATCAATATCTCGGGATTTTCCCACACAAAAGCATCCAAATTATAACTGTGCGTATTGTATGTATTGGCCGTTGGTGAAGTCGAATGCCCCCACGAACAATTGATAATTGAAGCCCCTACTGCTTGGCTACGCTCAAAATGTTGACTGATGTCATTGCTGACATACAAGTTTCCATTGGAGGCTATACGCTGAAAATAAAGTGCCACACCTGGTGCTGAGCCACGAATTGACGTATTTGAAATTCCCTGTGCGACCACACAGCCAGCAACATGTGTCCCATGCGAATTCGTCGCAGTATCAATAGGCGTTGATGTGGCACTCCCCGAAATGGAAGGCTCCACCGTCATACCATAAAGCGCAGGTAATAATTCCGGATGGAAGGTAGCGGCAACACCTGTGCTGATACCTGTGTCAATCACCGCTACCACCTCTCCACGTCCATCCAATGAAGAAATCTGCTGTAGTGGCGCAGTAGCCACAAATTGTTCACCTGTCGCAACAGCTCCATAGAATACCAGTGGCATTTCTGCGTCAAATGACAAAAGCCCGGCAATCGCAATTCCCTCTGCCAACCACGTTTGTGCAAGCGAAATGGGCACATCGCACGTTAAGAGACTTGGCGTTCGCTCCACCTCACGCACGCATGGGTATTGAGCCAAAAGCACATCTGCAACCGAGGCATTTTCCAATAAGCAAAGGAAGCGAACCGTCTCCCCCTGCGCTTCCGCCACCATACGCTCTGCGTACGCCAGATTCGCACACCGCACCGAAGGGATCGGAGTACCAGATGCGGAATCCGCCACTACCTCAGTTGAAGCCACATGGGAATATTCAGGAACCGCTTGCTGCGTTAAAGATGGTACGAATGAGCTCCATATCCAATAGGCTGCTATCGCCAGTAGAAGTACTACGCCCCAATACAAACCCTTCATGGAAAACGATTCTCCAGAACATGTTCAATTGAGAAGCCCAGGTCACGTAAGGGGGCCAATACAAAGTCACGAAGATGAGCACGCGGATGCGGTAATGTCAGCCGAGGCGTCGCAGAGGCTATGCCTTCATATAAGATAAGGTCTATATCCAGTGGGCGCGGACCATTACGCACAGTTCGAATGCGCCCGGCCTTCGCCTCAATCGCAAGAGCCTCCGAGAGTAGCGCCTCAGCCGACAGCGTTGTTTCTAACAATACTGCAGCATTCAAAAAGCGTAATGCTTCATAGGCTGCCGGCACATCTACAGGAGCCGTTTCTCGCCGATTGGATTCTTTTAGCACGCGTGTTTCTGGTAACGCAGAAAGCGAAGAAACCGCGAAAGACAAGTAGCCTTCGCGGTCTCCCAGATTACTACCTAATGCCAAAACTGCGCGAGCCATGGCACTTCATCTAATTAGGCTTCAAAGCCCAGAACGTGGCGCATATTGTAGAGCCCGGGGGCACGACCTTCAAGCCATTGTGCGGCTTTTAACGCCCCCTTGGCAAATGCAGCACGCGAAACCGCCTTGTGTGTGATTTCCACGCGCTCTTCATCGGCAGCGAACATCACCGTATGATCACCCACAACCGATCCACCACGCAACGCATGGATGCCGATTTCACCCGTTGGACGCGCGCCCACAATGCCGTGGCGACCGTAATTTGCCACCTGTTCCAAGTCTACGCCACGCCCCTTAGCCAATGCCTGGGCTAAGCCAAGCGCTGTACCACTCGGCGCATCCTTTTTGTGACGATGATGCATCTCAACAATTTCAGCATCATAGGAGGCGTCCAAAACCGATGCCGCACGGCGAACCAATTCCAGAAGCAGGTTCACGCCCAGAGAAAAATTCGGCGCAAAACAGATGGGAATCTGCTTTGCGGCGTTATCCACAGCGGCCAATTCAGCCTCCGTCAGTCCGGTCGTTCCCAAAACATAGGTCTGTCCGCACGCCACAGCGTTTGCCAAATTCTCCGTCACACAAGTGTGAAATGTAAAATCAATGACCGCATCTGCCGCCGTCGGCCAGGTATCCTGATAGGTTACCCCCTCCGTCGCAGGCTGACCAATCCAAGCGCTACCGGGAATTTCCGTAACGGCAACGACTGGCAAATGAAGTTCCTTTGCGCAGTCAATCAACATGCGCCCCATACGACCGGCACCGCCGAGAATGGCCAATTTCATACAGTGATTCCTTAGATCAAATTCAACTTTGTCAATGTCTTGCGAATCAACTCCTGATTCGCGACCGTCGGTTCACATAAGGGCAACCGGTAAACCGGACGAATGCGGCCCATCATTGCCAATGCGGCCTTGACCGGGATCGGATTCGTGTCGCAGAACATATCACGGAAAAGCGGATAATACTGTTCGTGAATTGCTCGTGCACCAGCATAATCGCCCTGCAATGCCAAGGCCACCATTTGGCTCATCTCACGCGGAATGACATTTGAGCAAACCGAAATCACACCTTCTGCACCCACCGAAATCATTGGCAAGGTCAAACTGTCATCACCGGACAGAATCGTCAAATCGGGAGCGACCTGACGAATGGCCGACACACGATCCACGCTTCCTGCGGCTTCCTTGATCGCGCACACATTCGGATGTTCAGCCAAACGTGTCACAACATCCAGCGGGATTTCCTTACCACTGCGGCCCGGTACATTATAAAGCACCACAGGGACGCCTAAATCTGCGACTGCGGCAAAGTGACGATAAAGCCCTTCTGCATTCGGCTTATTGTAGTATGGTGTCACCTGAAGCGTGGCACTCACGCCAAGAGGCTGCACGGCACGCGTTAAATCCAAGGCCTCTTCGGTGGAATTTGCACCCGTTCCGGCAATCACAGGCACGCGACCTGCCACCACATCAACGGTCGCTTCGATCACTTTCAAGTGATCTTCCGGACTCAATGTAGGCGATTCACCCGTCGTGCCCACAGGACTCACGCCGGAAACACCCTGTTCAATCTGCCAGTTGATATTCGCACGCAGAGCTCCATAGTCCACCGAGCCATCATTATTAAACGGCGTGACCAATGCACTGAAAACACCTTTGAGCTTGAGCATCGTAAACTCCTCTAATAAAATAAATCGTAAAAAGTCTACCAAAAATACGCCAAAAAGACACTAAAAAATATTGAATATTGCACTATTGGGGACGAGCCTGTCGAGTTCAATAGTGCCGCGAGGGTAAGAAGCGGACCTCTAAAAGGAAAGA
>JAFTHG010000051.1 GCA_017457555.1 Kiritimatiellia bacterium
CCAGATTCCCGGTAAGATCGCTGTAATGTACGGATGGAGCCATGCCAAAATAGCACTCAGTATAACCATGTGACAAAGATAAATGCCATAACTTACCGAGGAAAGCGGTAGGATAAAACGGTTGTAGCATATGCCACAGGCGGTGATTTGACGGAGACAGAGGAGCCACGCAAAGGTCATCAGGGCTACCCCAAGGGAATCATATTGTAAGAAGCGTTCCCATCCTGCGCCAAGGATTATGTTGCCTTCCACGGGAAAACCTGTAGAGGCGGACGTGCAAACGCTATGGTAGAATCCGCCTGCACTGAGGAGAAAGCCTGCGCACCAGCAGGGCATTGCGATAGTGAGGGTCTTTGCCCACGAGCGTGATTTTATGAAGCGTCTGAAATAGAGCCCCAATAAGACGTAACCAAGGAACACGCTAAAGTAATAGAACGTGCCACAGGTATTCCAGCTCGCTTCTCCCCAGAGCGGATAGCGTGCCAGATTGGGAATGCCGGATGGCCCATAGATTGCAACGGCATCACCACCTAAAAGCGTGCCGATGGTCGGCAAACAGGATGCTGTCAGGCACAGGAGTAGGTAAAACCGTAATTCGCGTTCGGAAACGTTTTCTGCCCAGGGCGACAGAAGGGGCATGAGGAGGTAAATGCCAATGAGCATATAGACGAACCAGAGATGCCCAGCAGAATAATTGAAGTTTTGCCATAAGGTGCTGAGATTTTCAATCGGATTGCCTCGGAGGAAGGCGTAAAGAAGTGTCCAGAGGAAGAACGGCAGCAGGACACGAATCGCCCGACGTTTGAAGAAGGTGTTTGCAGAATACCGCAAGGGGAATTGAAGATAACTGGAGGCAACGACAAAAAGTGGGACACAGACCCGGGCAAAAGCATTGAGACAAGACACCCATACAGCGTCAGATTGACTGCGGATGAGTGTGCCATCTCCACCGAAAAAGAAGGGCTCTATGCTATGAATGACCAAAACGAGGAAAAGAGCTGTCAGGCGTAGCCAATCAATCCAAACGGTTCGCGGTGTCGTCTCGTGCATTGTGTTACTCCAAAGATGCTCAAAAGAGAGAATAGGGATAGTGTAATTGAAATGCCGGGATAAAACAAAAAGCGGTTCTCTGGAGGAGAACCGCCTAAAAGGAGGCTTACTTCTTACCGCGTTTCCCCAAGCCAAAGAGCTTGAGAGCTGCGCGGAAGTCTGCCGGAAGAGGCGCATGGGCCTTGATGTGAACACCGGAAATCATCGGGTGAGGCAATTCCAATTCGCTGGCATGGAGCATTTGGCGTGTCACGGAGAGGACGCGAGGGTCATCCGAGTGCTTCATACCGTATTGCCGATCGCCGATAATCGGATGGCGAATGCCGGAAAGATGGCGACGAATCTGGTGCGTACGTCCAGTTTCAATGCGAAGCGAAAGGAAGGTCGCATCCGCCGAAGCTTGCAGGCGGCGCAAGTGTGTGACGGCACGTTCGCCATCAAGCGTTTCCGTCAAAGTAGAGGAAAGGCGGTCAACACTGCCCGAAGCAATGGCGTTGTAGAACTTAATAACGCGATGCGTCTTAAACATGGCAATAGCCGCTTCCAGAGCCTCCGCATTCTTACTGAAAAGGATGACGCCAGACGTTTCACGGTCAAGGCGGTGAACAGCTTGAATCTCAGGATTATGCTCTTGCAGACGGAGCAGTTCTTCCGCCGAGTTACGCCCTTGAGTCAAGACGCCGGCAGGTTTGTCTACGGCGAGATACCATTCGTCCTGCCACAGAATGCGGATGTGCGGCCGCGTCTCCACGGTCTTATTCTGCTTTGCGCCTGTACTGTGTTGTACCACGAAAGCCACCTTGTCGCCGGGCTTCAGAAGGTGACGGGCAATCCACACGAGTTTACGGTTAACCCACACGACGCGGGCATCAATCATTGCCTTTGCAGCACGTTTGGTAACTTTCAAACGCGATGCTAAAAAGTCTTGAAGCGAGATGCCTTCTTCGTCACGCGTGACAATGGCAATTTTGGGTTTACTGGTTGTTGGGGGCATAAGAGATTCCCTTAAAGCGTCTGGACGAAGCGCGCAATACGTGTCACGGCTTCTTTAAGCTGTTCAAGTCCTGTTGCGTAAGAGCAGCGTACAAAACCTTCACCACTGGCACCGAAAGCTGTGCCGGGCACGACTGCCACATTCTCGGCATCTAAGAGGCGGACAGCAAATTCACGAGAAGTTAAGCCGAATTTGCCAATCTGTGGAAAGGCGTAGAATGCACCTGCCGGCGTGTGCATCGGGATGCCGGCCTCTTCGAAGGCCGCACGCAGGAAATTGCGACGCTGTTCATAGGCCTGCAACATCGGCGCCATGTCTTCTTCGGGATGGCGCATAGCTTCAAGTGCGGCATACTGCGATGTGGTCGGTGCACACATAATGGCATATTGATGGATCTTGAGAATCGTATCCATCATCCATTGCGGTGCACAGATATACGCCATACGGAAGCCTGTCATAGCCCATGATTTCGAGTAACCATGGTGCAGAATGAGGCGATCGCGCAATTCGGGGATAGAGGCAAAGGATACATGTTGTTTACCACCCCAGGTCATTTCCGCATAAATTTCATCAGAAATAACTATGAGATTGTGCCGGATGGCAAACGCAGCAATAGCTTCCACGTCTTCCCGCGTCAATACCGCACCGGTCGGATTATTCGGGAAGTTCAGCATCAATGCTTTGGTCTTGGGCGTGACTTTGGCTTCAAGCGCTTCTACTGAAAGGCGGAAATTGTCTTCAACACGCGTTTCCACAGGCACCGGTACGCCGTGTGCCATTGCGATTTCAGGCGCGTAACTGACAAAGCAGGGTTCGTGATACAGCACTTCATCGCCAGGATTCAGGATAGCACGTAAGGCGATATCCAATCCTTCCGAAGCGCCCACCGTAATCAGAATCTCCTTGGCTGGGTCATACGAACCGCCAAACTTGCGATGAACATATTCCGCAATGGCGCTGCGGAGCTCTAACAGACCGGCATTGCCTGTATAGTGCGTGCAGCCGTTATCCAGCGACTTGGCTGCGGCTTCACGGATATGCCATGGTGAATCAAAGTCGGGTTCGCCAATCGCCAACGAGATAACGCCGGTCCGTGTGCTGACGATGTCAAAGAATTCCCGGATGCCACTTTTGGGCAGATCAACA
>JAFTHG010000052.1 GCA_017457555.1 Kiritimatiellia bacterium
CCCGGCCGCAAGCACTATGCCGCAGTCTGCGTGCCGCCGAGCTCGGTCGCTGTGTATGGTAAGCCGATTGTCTTCTCGGTGCAGATCAAGGTGGATGGCATTCAGCAGGGCGAAATCTTCACAGAGGCTGTGAAGGGCGCAAAGGTTGAAGGTAAGGATGTGGCCGGGTTGCTCGTGGAAGGCAAGAAGAACGCAGCATGGTGGGAATCGATTCAGAACAGGGCTCAGTCGGTCACCAAGGTGGATGGCATTCTGCGTGATCGTTCTGCCACGCCCTTTGTCATGGTCGGCGATATGTACTACGATCAGGTGAAGAGCCGCTGATAAATGCCTGACGGCTTGAAAACGGATACTTTATGGAACGTATTTTAACATTGAATATCGGCGCAACGCGCTTGGCGTTGGCTGAGTTTGAGGTGAGGTCCGGTCGCGGACCAGCCCTCTTGCGTTATACGTTCGGCGATTTGCCGGAGGGTAGCGCAGAGAATCCCGACACGTTTAGCGTTGAGATTGAACAGGCCCTGCGTGGTATGATGGCCGCCTCCGGCATCCGTGCCGGCCGTATCCATGTGGCACTCTCCGGGCAGATGGCCTTCCCGCGCTTCGTGAAGGTGTTGGCCGACAGCCCCGAAAAGATGGATGAACAGATCCGCTTTGAGGTGGAACAGAATGTGCCCTTCCCGCTGAATGAAGCCATCTTCTCTCACGCCTTGATTGGTGCTCCGGATGCCGGCGACCAGCACGTGATGATTATCGCGGCGCGTTCGGCACTCGTTTCGGCTGTCACGCGAGCCCTGTTGAACACGGGGTGCGAACCCGAATTGGTCGATGTGGCACCTGTGGCACTCTACAATGCCGTACGTTTCAACTATCAGGAGATGGATGGTTGCACGCTCGTGGTTGATGTCGGCGCACGTTGCACCAACCTCGTCTTTGTGGAACAGGACCGCATCTTCTACCGTTCGATTCCCGTAGCGGGCAACACCATCACCGCAGAAATTGCCAAGACCTTCGGCATTACCCTTGAAGAAGCCGAGCAGTTCAAGCGCGAACGCGGTTTGGTGGCGCAGGGTGGGGCTTTCGCCGTGGATGATCCCGATACCGATCGCCTTTCCAAGGTGATCCGTAACGTGATGACGCGTCTGAATGCTGAAATTGCACGTTCCATTTCCTTCTACCGCAGTCAGCAGGACGGCAGTGCGCCATCGCAGATGCTCTTGACTGGCGCAACCTCGCAGTTGCCCTACATGCAGAACTTCTTTGAAGAAAAACTGCAGGTGGCGGTTGATTTCCTCAATCCTTTCCAGACGGTGGGCTATCCGCAGCACGTTGACCCGGAACAGTTCGGTCACGATGCGTTCTCAATGCCGGTGCTGGTGGGTCTGGCACTGCGTCGCGGCTTGACGTGCCCGGTTGAAATCAATCTCGTATCGCAAGACATCGTTGAGCGCAAGATCTTCCGCCGCCGTCTGCCTTTCCTCGGTCTGGCAGTGATTGGTGCGTTGGCCACATTAACCACGTGGTGGTTCTTCATTGACACG
>JAFTHG010000053.1 GCA_017457555.1 Kiritimatiellia bacterium
GAGGCGATGGCGTATCTGTGGCAAGGTGCCAGAGTTTCACCGCCGGAGACGGCGGTAGTGCAAGAACAGGAGGAGTAAGATCATGTGTGCTGTGGCACTCATAGTAGAGAGGCGATGGCGTATCTGTGCAAGGCTCTCTGCTTTACCGTTGCGGTTGTGGGGTAAGAGTTGGTCTCAAGATGAATGTGGGTGAGGCGATGGGAAGTGAGGAGAAGTGCGCTCACACGCCTCTGGTATATGGCGTGGAGAGGGAAAGCGTATGGGCGAGGTGGTGTAAAAGAGGCTGAAAATTTCAAAAAACGTCAAAAAAGTGTCTTTTTTGTAAAAAAAATGCTTGACAGGGGGGGGGGCAATAGTGGCATAATTCTCTCAATCCTTGGCGAAGTGTTTGCCAAGACGTATGGAGCAATGACAATGATGAAGAAAATCGTGATGATGATGGTCGTCGCCCTCGCTGGCGTCGCAAGCGCAATTACTGTTAGTTGGAATGGTAATACGGGCGTTTCATCGGATGCTAAGAATTTGGGTACAACGACGTTTGATTTGACAAACACAACAAATTTCTCTGGTAATAACACGATTACGATTATTCTTTCTGGGGTTTCTTATGCAGATTGGACCGCATCTCTGGGGCCCATAACGTTGTTTACTGTTTATGGTGCGAATGGTACCGGTGGTGCGAATGGTATCACTCTTGGTGGCGATACTGAAGGAAATGGGACAACTTCAAAGTCCTATTTTGATATGGGTATTAACAAAGATGGTAATTTGTACTTTGGAGTTGCAGGCAATAGGGGTAAAAATGGCTATTCTTCGAACAACACGTTGGGTTCCTATGCTGACCTTTTCGCAGAAACTGATACGTTAACATTGACCTTGACAAAGACATCGAACAATCCTAGCAATATTACGATTCAAGTCGGTGATGGGGCGGCCACATCAGTAAATTCTTCAGGTTATGACTTTGGCTTTGCAGATTACGAGTGGAATAAGATTACTGTTTCTTCTGTTCCGGAGCCGACGGCATTGGCGTTGTTGGCGCTTGGCGTGGCTGGTCTTGCTCTGCGCCGTAAGGCCTGAGTTGGCGTTGCTTGCGTTTTGAGAAAAGAGGGGATTGCGTCTTAATCCCCTCTTTTTTATTGTTAGGAAGGGATGATAGAAGGCGACCTGTTGCCGAATGGGTGCAGAATCTGTTATGATGGTGATGGAGGCAGTGATGAAACAGGTTTTACTTTTTTGGATTGTTGGATTATGGAGTGCGGCCGTCCGGGCGACTCCTGCGCTCTATTGGAATGGTGAAGCGGTGGCTTCGGTAGAGGCTTTTGGGGCGATAGCCTATAACCAGTCGGTCTCGATTACGGTGACATTGGATCCGGCTGCGGTGACAGATGGGACGTTGGTAGAAGTTTCCGGTGGCGGTGGTAATTCAAGTTCGCTCAATGTACGAAAGCGTTTGGCTGTGACGTTGAAGAGTGGCGCATTAAATGGGGTGGTTGCCGGAAAGAATGGCACGGATGTTACGTTAGGGGATGCCGCGCTGCTTGATACATTGCCGGAACGTATTGTGAGGGCTGTTCTCGTGATTGACACGACAACGGGGACGAATATTGCGCCCCGGGCCATTGCTACGGGTGGTGAGCAGCGGAGCGGAAGCGGTTTTAATTTTGACAATGTTGCCGGTACGGACTGGGCAGCGAATGCGCCGTTTGATACGTGGTCGGTGGCAGAAGAGGGTGTGCTCGCAGTAGAAGTCTTTTCAGGAACGGCTTGGAGTGATGCGGAGATGTCAAGTAAGGTTGTCGCTCCTGTGCTCTTCTGGGATGGAGCAGTGGTGCCATCCTTTTCTGGAAAGACGTTGGCATATCATGCATCTTTCTCTGCGTTGGTGACGTTTGATGCTTCGGAGGTTTCATCAGGAACCCTCTTTGAAGTTAAGGGTGGCGGTGGAAATGACAGCGTGAAGGATGTCTACAAGCGCGTAGCCGTGACCTTGGAGGAGGGAGCATTGGAAGGTTTTGTCTCGGGTAAAGACGGGAATCCCGTTCTTCTCGGCGATGCGGCGTTGCTTTCAGCGCTTCCCACGGGGGAGGTTCGCGCCGCCATTGCCATTGCCAATACGTCAACAGGTGAAAATCTGACAGCTCGCAGTCAGGCTACGGGTGGCGCAATCCGGACAAAGGATAAGTTTAATTTCAACAATGTCGCCGGCACAAACTGGGTGGCGAATGCGCCGTTTGATACGTGGTCGGTGGCAGAAGGTGTGACCTCGGTTGAGCTCTTTCCTAATGTGGCGTGGAGTCAGGAGGAGATAGCCGAACGAGTTCTTGTCACGTCTGGAACGAGCGGAACCGAATCGGTGCTTGAGGTGGCCGAAGACGTGACGTGGACAGAGGAATCCTTTGAGAAGATTCGCTTCAAGGGCGGTACGTTAGTGATTCCGCAAGGGGTGACGGTGCAGACGTTACGCCTGACGGATGATTCCGGCACGGGGACGATTCTGGTTGAGGGGGCACTGGTGGGTGTGGATACGGCCGAACCCGGCATTGCGGCCTTTGATTTGCCGAGTGCGCTGACAGTGACGGTGGCAGATGGCGGCACGTTGCAGATGGATGGGCGCATTTCTGCATCCGTGACGGTGTCGGGTGCGGTGACATTGAGTGCCGCAACGGCAACAGGCGTTTTGACATTAGACTCGGTAACGGTGCAAGACGATGCAACAGTCACCATTCCAACAGGCTGTTTGGAGGTCTATGCTTGCCCGAATCTGGAAGCAGAGACGGGCGCAGCCTTCCGGCGGTGGGTGGCTCCGGGGTATCAACTCCGGTTGTTGTAAGAGACGATTTGATTGAAGGAGTGGCGATGAAACGCAGAGATTTTCTGAAGACGTTGGGCGCATTTACGGTGGCTGTGCCCGGGATGTTGCCGGCGATCAGTCCGGAAGACCAGCAATATGTGCGTCAGGATGGCGTATTATGTACGCATTCCGGGAAGAAGCCGAATGTGATTCTGGTGCTGTGCGATGACTTGGGTTGGGGTGATTTGGGACAATTCTGGCAGAATGGCCGCGCTGCGGCTGGTAACATCCATATTGATACACCGCATCTGGATGCGGCGATGCAACGTGGCGTGATGTTGACGCACGCGTATACCACGGCTCCAGTGTGTGCCCCGGCGCGAGCTTCCATGGTCACAGGTAAGCATCAGGGACACTGCAATCTGCGTGAAAATATGTTTGACCGCCCGATTGCGACCGATTTGACGATTGGATCGGTGATGAAGGCCGCGGGTTATGCTACGTGGCATATCGGCAAGTGGGGTATCGGCGGTGGTTATCAGAGCAATGGCGAACCGCGCCGTGCGATGGCGTGTGATGCCGGATTTGACTACTCTTACGGTTATCCCGGTCATGGTCACGGGCATGCCTTTTACCACTGGGAAGGGGATGGCGCACACGATTGGCGCACCAGCACGGGAGGTTCGCCCTGTATTGAGAATATCTCGAAGGCTGTTTATGACGATGCTACGCTCCGGTCGCGCTACAGTACGCTTTCCGTAGCATCGGGGGAAATGGATTTTGAGGCCGATACCGACACTGGAGCTACTTATTACCGTCGTCTGATTTCGGATGCAGAAGCACGGTTCTGTTATGATACGGACCTCTTTACGGCTAAGATCAAGCAATTGATTAAGACGCAGCAGGATGAAGCCCCGGAGCAGCCGTTCTTCTGTTATGCCTGTTATACCACGGTGCACGGTGCAGGTTCTGCCAATAATCAGGGCGATCCCAAGGTGGCAGCAATCAAGAATTTCCATGTTCCCGGTAAAGCCTATCCTGCTTTGAATGCTGCAGACACGACGTGGGGTGGCGGCGTAACGTGGGAAAAGGATGCAAATGGTTATCTGCCCTTCAAGGAAGGTGTGGTGGGAAATAATACATCCAATACCTATCTCTACCCTGAATATGCCGATTATACCGAATTGCAGGCGCGCTATGCGACCAATATCCGCCGTTTGGATGATGCTTTGGGGGATCTCTTGCACTTTCTGGAAGTACGTGGCTTGAAAGAAGATACGCTCTTTATCTTCACCTCAGATAATGGCCCTTCTGCAGAATATCTGGGAAATCTCTCCGGGGGGTGGAACTCCGCGGGAGACGGATGGATGAATGTTTTTGAATCCAATGGGCCTTTCAAGGGGTGTAAACGTTGGATTTATGAAGGTGGGGTGCGTGAGCCGACTTTTGCTCTCTGGCCCGATACGATTCCGGCTTCCGGTGAAACGACACCGCGTCAGGTGACGCTCCCCTTCCAGTTCCCGGCATGGATGGCAACGCTTGCCGATGGGGCAGGGCTGCCGCAGCCGGCCCATTGTGATGGCGTATCGCTCCTGCCGGCACTCACCGGATCAGGTACGCAATTGCCGATGCGTGTTTACGCAGAATATCAGGATGGCGGCTCAGGACACAACTATGGTTTTGAGCAGATGGTGCGTGACGGGGATTACATTCTGCTTCGTAACCGTGGCACGAGTGGTACAGTGGAGCTTTATAATGTTGTGACAGACCCCGGCCAGGAAACGAATCTTGCAGGGAAGGCGGAATATGCGGACCGCCTCCGTTGGATGAGTGATCTGCTTGTGACGTGCCGCATTCCGATTACAAAGGTGTCAGCAGCGTGCGGTGCTCTTGGGGCGTATTGCTCTAACTGGAATAATGGTGTTGATGCTTTGCCTTTGCCGGCGACGCCATTGAAGGGACCTTTGCCGCCGCATGAAGTGCGTCTATTCCGTAAGGGTGCAGCAACGTGGCCATGGGTGCCAAACTTCCGAACGTTGATCCCGGAAGCTGGATGGCTCGCTTCTGATGCCAGTGCTGTTACGCAGAAAGCTCCCGCGAGTGGAGCCTTTGGGCTCTCTGTGCGCGGATGGATTGAGCTTGCAACCGAACAGGACGTCACCCTGTCAGCTACGGGTGCGGGAGGTTGTCAACTTTGGCTTCACGAAGCCCACGTTTTGGAATATGAGGCAGGGGATTGCACGGCTGGACGTCAGACCACCTCTAAACTGGCTGCGGGGCGGCATCCCTTCCGTTTGTACGTCACTTCAACCAATGGAAAGACGGGGCTGTGCTCGGTTTCCATCGGTGCGCTTCAGGTGATTTAAGGCGATTTTCAACGCAGAATTGCAGCAGGTCGCGCCGGAAGGTGCGGCCTGTTTGCGTTTAAAGAAGCCTTTTCTAAGTAAAAGCGTATAAACGAATTGTCACAAGAATGGCATATTTCGTGGTTATTTTTCGTTTTAACTACAATATCTTGTGGTTCAAGGTGTTAAACAAGACTAATAAAAGAATTGACGCACCTGTAGTGCCTTTGATATACTATGCGCGTTTTTCTGACTGAAGTTTTGCGAGTTGTCGCATAGGTTGGAAAAGAATATCTCACAAAGGGAGCCTGTTATGACTCAGTACCCAGCGTTTAAGCCCGGTAAGTGGCAGGACACGATTGATGTCAGAGACTTCATCCAAACCAACTATACTCCTTATGAAGGCGATGCTTCGTTCCTTACGGGACCGACTGCCCGTACGCAGAAGGTTAATGCCGAATATGAACGTCTGCATAAGGAAGAGTACGAAAAGGGTGGCGTTCTGGATGTGGACGTCAACCACGTTTCGAGTATTCTCAATCATAAGCCCGGTTACCTCGATAAAGAAAATGAACTGATCGTGGGTCTTCAGACGGATGCACCGTTGAAGCGCTCGGTGAACCCGTTCGGCGGTATGCGTATGTGCCATCAGGCCGCTGAAGCGTATGGTTACAAGATCAGCGACCACGTGGTGCAGCAGATGAAGTACCGCACCACGCACAACGAAGGTGTGTTCCGTGCTTATACCAAGGAAATGCGTGCACTTCGCAGTGCTCACGTGTTGACCGGCTTGCCGGATGCTTATGGCCGTGGCCGCATCATCGGTGACTATCGTCGCGTGGCACTCTATGGTGTGGATCGCCTTGTTGAAGAAAAGCAGAAAGATCTGGATAAGATCGGCAATGGTCCCGGCGAAGTGATGACCGATGAATGCGTGCGTCTGCGTGAAGATGTGTGGCGTCAGATTGACTTCTTGACGCGCTTGAAGCAGATGGCCGAAAACTACGGTTGTGACATCTCCAAGCCGGCAGTGACTGCCCGCGAAGCTGTTCAGGCTGTTTACTTCGGTTACCTCGGTGCCATCAAGGAACAGAACGGCGCCGCTATGAGTCTTGGCCGCACCTCGACCTTCCTTGACATCTACTTGCAGCGTGATATTGACGCTGGCGTGTTGACGGAAGAAGGCGCACAGGAACTCATTGATGATTACGTGCTGCACCTGCGTATGAACCGTCAGCTTCGCACGCCAGAATACAATGACCTCTTCGCTGGTGACCCCACTTGGACCACAGAATCGGTCGGTGGTATGGGCCTGGATGGTCGCACGCTCGTCACGAAGACCTCCTTCCGTATGC
>JAFTHG010000054.1 GCA_017457555.1 Kiritimatiellia bacterium
ATTTCAGGCTTTGCTAAAATCTTATTTTTGACAATCTTAAGAAAGTTTGTTATCCTAAAAGGAGGGTGAGAGTGGTGAATGTTTTGGCGGCGATGTGCTTTTTCGGTGGTGCGAGTGGCGAAAATAGAGAAGAGAGGTGATGATACACCCCTCATGCAGAACGCTTAACCACCCCATAGCCCCACGCGTTTCACACGGGCAGGCCGCCTTTCTGCCGCTCTTAAAGGGCTGTTGCCGCCACTTTTCTCATAGATGGTATGGCGCGTTTGCTAGAAGACCTATAGATTCTATAAGTTCTAAAGCATCTATGTCACTTTCGCACTTTCCACTACAGCATCCGTAGGTGCATGGCGCGTTTGCTAGAAGACCTATAGATTCTATAAGTTCTAAAGTATCTCTGTCACTTTCGCACTTTCCTCTACAGCATCCGTAGGTGCATGGCGCTTTTTTAGAAGATTTAGCGATTTTAGAAGTTCTAAGTCTTCTATGTCTGGTGGTGCTGCGGCTTGCCACACGCCATTGTGGCGTAGTCACTCTGACGCAGGTTTGGTGGTTTTTCGTCTTTTGGAGTCGGTTTTTGCCTTGTTGAAAACTTTTTTTGATGGCGTGTTTTTTGTGCAGGATTGGCTGCTTTTTAGCCCCCAAAGTGCCTTTTTTGAGAAGTTTTCATTTTCAATGTAAGTCTTTGAGTGTCAGTGAGTTATGCTGAAAATCGCCTTCAATCAACTCGTCTACAGCGGCTTCCTGACGCCCAAGTGACCGATTTATCGACACGATTTGGCCTGTTGATAAGTCCAATGTCGCTGAAACTGCTACTTAATTTCGCTGAAATTACGCTTCACTTTCGCTGAAATTGACCCGCCATTTCGCTGATAATTTGGCCGAAAAACGCTGGTTTTTCGCCGTGAACCTGTTGATAACTTCGCTTACAAATGGCTGCACGATTTGCCAGAACGCCACACCTGTGTTATCATCTCGATAGGCGAGCGACAGAAGCTTGATACAGTTTTAGATTCTAGTCGTTTAGATGCGCCGGCTCTCAAGGTATCATCAGACGCAACAGAAGTAAATCAGGCCCAGAAGTCCCACCGTCAGGCAGTAAAATCCAAAGCGCCAGAAGTGACGGCGGTTGAGCAGTCGCACCATCCATGCCACACTGGCATAGCCCACAATCGCAGCAAGCACAAAGCCCACAATGGCCAATCCGGGGGTCAACCCCTCAAATGCGCTGGCTTCTTCCTGGCCTAATGCCCGTACGATGTGCAAGAGGTTGCCCCCCAGAATCACCGGCACGACCATCAGGAAGGAGAAGGCGGCAGCTGTTTCAGCCTTGATTCCCAGAAAACGTGACATCGCAATGGTGCTGCCACTGCGCGAAACTCCCGGTAGCAGAGCCACCGCCTGTGCGGCTCCAATTGCCAAGCCCCGCAGCGGCGTCACGTCACGGCCGGCATCCCGTCCCCACAGACGTGTTGCCAGCAGCAAGAGTCCTGTAAAGATTAAACAAGCACAGACAAAGAAGGGAGATTCTGTTGTGCTTTCCAGAGCGGTTTCGAAGTAAAGCCCGACCACGACAGCCGGAAGGGTGGAGAGTAAGATTGCTCCGGTAAAACGCCATGCCTGCGCCTCCCGACGCCACAGCCCGATAACGGTGGAAACGATTAAATTCCGATAAAACCACAATACGGCGACCAGCGTGCCGGCGTGCAGAAGCAGTTCAACGCCCAGGCCTCCCACCACGGTAAAATTTAAGAAGTGTTTTGCCAACACCAAATGTCCGGACGAACTCACGGGAAGAAATTCGGTCAATCCCTGCACGATCGCAAGGGCAATCATCTGTAAATAGGTATCCATGACCAACAGTATAGCATTAAATCAGGGTGCCATCCCTTATCTTATTGCGAAAAATAGATGCCGAGCCCACCCCCATTTGGACGCACACCTGCGACACACACGTAATGGGGGTGCCGCAATTGACAAGACATATCCGGCTGCGTCACGCTATTATTTTCGGCTGATTTCACTCCATACAAAGTGAATGTTCTTCATCAAAGAGTCCTCAAAAACCTTCTCTTCAGCACACACTTTTTGCGAATTTACAACCTTTGTGGTATACTATCGCGCGTTTATATTGAGAAAGCGAGTTTCTATGCATCCTTATCGCACCCATACTTGTAACGAACTCCGTGCTGCTGATGCCGGAAAGACTGCCCGTATCTCTGGCTGGGTCTTCCGCAAGCGTGACCATGGCGGCATTTTGTTTATCGATTTACGTGACCATTACGGTTTGACGCAGGTGGTGGTTCACCCCAGCCGTGCCTTTTTCAGCGATGTGGAAAAGGTAAAACTGGAGAGCGTAGTCACCTTTACCGGCAACGTGATTCTGCGCGAACCCTCCACGATCAATCCGGAATTGCCCACGGGTGAGATTGAACTCGTTGCGGACGAATGCGTGATTGAATCCGCCGCTGAAACGACGCCGATTTACATCCCGGACGAAAACGAACCGGCCGAAGAACAGCGTTTGACCTACCGTTACCTCGATTTGCGCCGTGAACGCGTCCACAAAAACATTGTGTTGCGCTCCAAGCTCATCAGCTTCTTGCGTAAGCAGATGGAAGAACACGGCTTCAATGAATATCAAACACCGATTCTCACCTGCTCCAGCCCGGAAGGTGCGCGTGACTATCTCGTGCCGTCGCGTGTGCACCACGGCAAATTCTACGCATTGCCACAGGCTCCGCAGCTCTTCAAGCAGTTGCTGATGGTCGCAGGGTTTGACCGCTACTTCCAGATCGCTCCCTGCTTCCGCGACGAAGACTCGCGTGCAG
Organism: Kiritimatiellia bacterium; assembly: GCA_017457555.1. Lineage (GTDB taxonomy): Bacteria > Verrucomicrobiota > Kiritimatiellia > RFP12 > DVOR01 > Spyradenecus. The sequence continues at coordinate 2,832 of JAFTHG010000054.1, forward strand.
ACCGTTCGCCGGGTGAGTTCTATCAGCTTGATATTGAAATGAGCTATGCCACGCAAGAAGACGTCTTCGCCGTGGTGGAAGATGTGCTCAGCAAGGCCTTTGCCGAATTCTCTCCTGCCGGATGGCAGATTGATCAGGCTCCGTGGCGTCGCATTCCCTACCGTGAAGCTATGCTGACATACGGTTCGGACAAGCCCGATCTGCGTAACCCGCTCACGATTATTGACGTGACTGAACTCTTCGGCAAGTCCGGTTTCGGCGCCTTCGCCAAGGCAGTTCAGAATGGCGCCATCGTCCGTGCGCTCCCTGTGCCGGGCATCAAAACCAAGCCGCGCAGTTTCTTTGACAAGCTCGAACCGTGGGCCAAGCAGGAGCTCGGAGCCAAGGGTCTGGCTTATCTCGTGTGGGATACCGACAAGATCAAAGGCCCCATCGCCAAGTTCCTCACGCAGGAAGAATTGGACCAGTTGGCAGCAATGGCCAACCTCAAGGATGGCGATGCCATCTTCTTCATCTGCGACACCGCCGACAAGACACCGACCATGATGGGCGCGCTCCGCAAGAAAATGGGCATTGACCTCGATTTAATCGAAAAGAATGCCTACCGTTTCTGCTGGATTACCGACTTCCCCTTCTTCGAAAAGGATCCGGAAACAGGCGCTACCATCTTCTCGCACAACCCCTTCTCGATGCCGCAAGGTGGCATGGATGCGCTGTTAAACCAGAATCCGCTTGAGATTTTGGCCTATCAGTACGACGTAGTCTGCAATGGCATTGAGCTCTCCTCCGGTGCTGTGCGTAACCATCGCTCCGACATCATGTACAAGGCCTTCGAAATGGCCGGCTATGGTCCGGAAGTTGTGGAACAGAAGTTCGGCTGCCTCTTAAACGCCTTTAAGTTCGGCGCACCGCCTCACGCCGGTGTGGCTCCGGGCGTAGACCGCATGGTCATGCTGCTGGCTGGCGAAGAAAACATCCGCGAAGTCATTGCCTTCCCGATGAACCAGAAGGCAGAAGACCTGATGATGCACGCTCCGGCAGAAGTCACCGAAAAGCAATTGCGCGAACTTCACATTACCGTGCGTCCGCATGGAGGTCAGCCCAAGCCGGCAGCCAATTAAGGTTTGAGGATTCTGCAACACCAATAGACAACGGCATAGCCCACGGGTTATGCCGTTGTTTATTCGTTGACGCAAGCCTCCATTGGTTATTCCCAAAACCATTTATTGCGCACAGAATCTGTTATACTAATAGGTATGGTCGCATGGCACACCCGCGTTTCAATTCTGATTGTCTCCTGGCAACGGGCAGATCTTCTGGCGCAATGTGTGCAATCCCTTACCGCAACCGCCGCTGTCTGCTCGGAAATCGTTATCGTTGACAACGGCTCCATGCCGCCACTTCAACCAATCCCGGGGACCACGTGGATTCGCAGTGAGGAGAATCGCGGTTTTGCCGGAGGCAACAACCTTGGACTTCCACACTGTTCCGGAGAGTACATCCTTCTATTAAATAATGATACACGCCTTCCGGATCTCAGCCCTATTGAAACCTTAGCCGCCTTTCTGGACAATCATCCGCACGTTGCAATCGCCCAAGCGAAATTGAGCCGGCCGGATGGCACGCTGGATACCTGTGGCGAATTCCTGACACCCTGGGGCGTTCTCTATCACCACGGCTATTGTCAACCCGACGGCGCACATACGCAATCGCCCTTTCCCATCTACGCAGCAAAAGGAGCCTGCTGCCTTATCCGCAAAAGCGCTTTATCCGACGTGGGGCACCTTCTTTTCCGTGAAGACTACTTCTGCTATGGCGAAGATATTGAACTCTGCCACCGGTTATGGTTGGCCGGATGGGAAGTCTGGTTCGTCCCCACCGCACCAGTCGCCCATTTGGAATGCGCCACCTCCTCTACCCTCCCCTCACGCACCATCTGGCGTCACTACCTCAGCAATCTCCTCGCCACGGCGTGCAGCTACTGGTCGCTGCGGCTCTGGCTCCTGTTAGGCCCCGGACTTCTTCTCTTTCTCTGTGCAGGAGCCCTCTTAAAAGGTGTCCTGCCACTCCGTCGCCAACCGCCCCCCACCTTTATTAGACGCCGGAACGCACGCGAATTCCTCAAACAAACGCTGGTTTGCGTCCCGCCGACCTATTGGATTCAGTGCTTCACTCGACGTTTTCACGGCCTTTATCGGTGAGTTTTCTCGCATTTTAGGCGAAAATCGTCCTCTTTTTATCGAAACAGCACAAACTACTATTTGCGCTTTCATTGTAAATATGCTAAAGTATCAACAGTCTTAACCCGTTAAGGAGTTTATTATGGCTTGGTTTACAAAGGCGTCAGAAGCGCCGTTGCGCGTCCCGACAGAAGCGCTCTGGAATGTCTGCAAAAAATGCGGCGCATACACCCCGAAAGACGAATACAATGCAAATCTCAAAGTGTGCCCCACCTGTGGAGCACATGGTCGCCTCTCTGCCCGTGAACGCATTGAGCTCCTGGCAGATAAGGATACGTTCAAAGAACTTGCATCAGAAGTCATTGCAAATGACCCGTTGACCTTCAGCGACGCCTCCGGTGCTTACGCAGAAAAGGTGAAAGCCACCCGCGAAAAGACCAAGATCGGCGAATCAATCGTCGTCGGTACCGCAAAGTTGGACAAGATCCCCGTCGTTCTCGGCGCAATGGACTTCCGCTTCATGGGCGGATCGCTGGGCTCGGGTACGGGTGAACGCATTTTGCAGGCAGCCGAAGCCGCCCGTAAATTGAAGTGCCCGCTCATCCTCTGCACGGCATCCGGTGGCGCACGTATGCAGGAAGGTATCGTCTCCCTGATGCAGATGGCCAAGACTTGTGCCGCCATTCAGCGTTTGCGCGATGAAGGGCTGCTCTACATCTCTGTGATGACCGACCCCACCACCGGCGGTGTTTCTGCCTCCTATGCTATGGTGGGCGATTTAAACATTGCCGAACCCAAGACGCTCATCGGCTTTGCCGGACGTCGTGTGATTGAAACCACCATCAAGCAGAAGTTGCCTCCGGAATTCCAGACCTCGGAATACCTGCTGGAACATGGTTTCTTGGATAAGATTGTGGCCCGTAAGGATCTCAAGACCTTCCTTGCGAAGACCATCCGTCTGCTGACAGCAGCTAAGTAATTGAGGAGGATGTTTTATGGCAACGAAGAAAACCCCTGCAAAGGCATCCGCTAAGAAGCCGGCTCCTGTAAAGAAGCCTGCCGCAAAGAAAGCCCCTGCAAAGAAACCAGCTGCGAAGAAGACTGCAACCAAGCCTGCTGCCCCTGCTCCTGAAGCCGCCACGCCTGAAGTGCTGACGAATCCGACTTGGGAAACAGTGCAGATTGCCCGTCACCCGGAACGCCCCCTCTTCTTGGATTATCTCAATGCCTGGGATCCTGAAGCCATTGAACTTCATGGTGACCGTCTGGTTGCAGATGACCCTGCTATGTATGCCGGCATTGCCAAGATTGGCGACGAGCGCGTCATTATCGTGGGTCACCGTAAGGGTCGCACCCCTGAAGAAAAGGTTGCCAACCGTTGGGGTATGGCCAATCCGGATGGCTATCGCAAGGCGATGCGTATCATGCGTCTGGCTGAAAAATTCCAGATTCCGATTGTTGCTCTCGTAGACACCTCGGGCGCATTCCCCGGTTTGGACGCAGAAGAACGCGGTCAGGCAGAAGCAATTGCCAAGAACCTCGCCGATATGTCCGTTCTGAAAACCCCGATTGTGGTAGTCGTAACGGGTGAAGGCGGATCGGGTGGTGCACTGGGTATCGCCGTTGGCGACCGCATTCTGATGTTGGAACACGCTGTCTACTCCGTCATCAGCCCGGAAGGTTGCGCTTCGATTCTGTGGCGTGACGGCAAGATGGCTCCCGTGGCAGCAGAAGCCCTCAAAATCACCTCCGCCTGGTTGAAGAAGCTTGGCATCGTAGATGATGTGATTCCCGAACCCAAGGGCGGCGCACACACGGCTCCGGCCAAGGCCATTGAAACCGTGAAGAAGGCTGTTCTGGCTGCAATTAAAGAACTGAAGAAGATTCCTGTGGACAAACTGGTTGACCAGCGTTATGCTAAGTTTGCCGCCATGGGACGCTTCGGCAAATAAGTTTCAACCGCCATGGCTACTGCTCTGATTCTTTCAGACGGTAAACCTGGACATGAAAATCAGTCCAAGGCTCTCGCAGAGGGCCTTGGATTTTCTTTTCAGATTCAGTCCTGCGTTTATCCGAACAAACTTAAAAAGACGTTCTCCTACCTTTGCGACCGCGTAGGCATTACGCCGGATTTGACCGGCATTCTGCCCGAAGTGAGCCAACGTATTGAGGCTGAGCCTCCGACAGTCGTAATCGGTGCCGGGTCCAACACCTTCTATTCTCTCAAACTGATCCGCCGCAAGTTTAACATCCCGTGTATCGCCATCCTGACACCGAGCGGTTATTCGCTTGACGGCTTTGATGTGATTTTGGCACCGGCTTTTGACAATCCGCCGCTACGTGACAATGTCATCGTCATCCCCACCAACCTGACGCCAGCCCGTCCCGATTTCTATCGCGAGCAAACGCAAGCCTTTCTGGAGCGTTATACGCCACAGAAAAAGCGCGCAGTCGGCGTTATTATCGGTGGCAAAAATCCAATTGCAGATGTCACTGCGCCGTGGTTACAGCAGCAATTAACGCAACTTTTTGATGCGACTCCCGATTGTGAGCACTGGGTGACAACGTCACGTCGCACCTCCCCCGAGGCCGATGCCATCATTGACAGCTTCCCCTTTGACTACAAACTCATCTTCTCCCGCGAACGCTTCAATCCCATCCCCGCCTTTGTGACGCAGTGTGACTACCTCTTTGTCACCGCCGAGTCCACCGGGATGCTCAGTGAAGCTGTTGCAGTCGGCTCTGCCAATGTGGAAGTGTTAGACAATCTGTCTGTCACCACGGGAAAATTTGCTCGCTTTGTCCAGCAACTTTGCGAAGAACACTACGCACATCGTTTTGACGGCACGCTCGGAAGTGCCTGCCGTAAAGTTGACTTAGTGCCGATTCTGGGACGCGTTCAAGCCGTTTTGGCGCAAGCCTCGCTCTGAACACCGCATTTATTACCCTAAAACCTCACCGATTCTCATTGAACACGTGCGTCAATCGCACGAGTGTGTTACAATAACGCAGTTCCGCAGTTTGCACGCTGCCTCATTTATCGTAAGGAGTATCCATGAAAACGATTGCTATCGGATGCGATCACGCAGGTGTAGCCCTCAAAGCTAAATTGGTTCATTATTTGGAAAGCCGTAATCTCTCTGTCACCGATGTGGGTTCTTTTGACGCCACCGCCGCAGACGATTACACCGATTTTGCCATTCAGGTGTGTGAAGCCGTAGCAGAAGGTAAAGTGGAACGTGGCGTTTTGCTCTGCTCGACCGGCATTGGGATGAGCATCGTCTCCAACCGTTTTACGGGCATCCGTGCCGCCATTGTTACCGACGAAGCCGTTGCAAAATTGTCGCGTGAACACAATAATGCCAACATCATCATCCTCTCTGCGCGCGCCTTGAATGAAGAAGAAGCAATCCGTGCACTCGGTATTTGGTTGGACACCCCCTTCACTGAGGCCGAGCGTCATGTGCGCCGTTTGGCTAAATGTGACCGTGCCGGTCGTTTAGCAGAAGCTTCGTTGTTGGCAAAGGCTGACCCGGAAGTACACGCAGCCGTTATTGCCCAGATTCAACAAGAAGATGAAACCATCAACCTCATCGCCTCCGAAAACTACACCTCTGCAGCTGTACGCGAAGCTCAGGGCTCTGTCTTAACAAACAAATATGCCGAAGGTTATCCCGGAAAGCGCTGGTACTCGGGGTGCATCCCGGTTGACACCGTCGAGCAACTCGCCATTGAACGCGCCAAGAAATTATTCGGTGCGGAAGCGGCCAACGTTCAGCCCCACTGCGGCAGTGCCGCCAATATGGCCGTCTACTTCGCAATGTTGCAGCCCGGCGACACGATTCTCTCGATGAGTCTGGATCAGGGTGGCCACCTCAGTCACGGTTCGCCGGTCAACTTCTCCGGCAAACTCTACAATATCGTCCCCTACACCGTCGACAAAACGACCGAATGTTTGGACTATGATGCCATTGAACAAATCGCAGAAGAGGTCAAACCGCGTCTGATTCTGGCTGGTGCTTCCGCCTATCCGCGTACGATTGATTTCGCCCGTTTCCGCGCGATTGCCGACAAGGTAGGAGCCTATCTGATGGTGGATATGGCGCATATCGCAGGCCTGATCGCAGGTGGCGTCCACCCCTCTCCTGTGCCTTATGCCGATTTCGTCACCACCACCACGCACAAAACGCTTCGTGGTCCGCGCGCCGGCCTGATTCTCTGCAAGGAACAGTACATCGCAGCCATCAACAAGAGTGTCTTCCCCGGCATTCAGGGTGGACCGCTTGAAAACGTCATTGCCGCAAAGGCTGTCTGTTTCAATGAATGGTTGCACCGTGATGCCCACGCCTATGCGGCGCAAATCGTCGCCAATACGCAAACCTTAGCAAGCGTACTTCAGGAAGCAGGCTTCCGTCTGGTCTCCGGCGGAACAGACAATCACCTCTTCCTCGTGGACGTGAAAGCCGCCGGCTTGACAGGTAAAGTCGCTGCTGCTGCTCTGGATAACGCTGGTATCATCTGCAACAAGAATACCATCCCCTTTGATACTGAAAGCCCCTTCGTGACCTCCGGCATCCGTATTGGAACGGCCGCCGTCACCACACGCGGCATGGCAGAACCGGAGATGCGTCAGCTCGGCGAATGGATTGTGGCCATCCTCAAGAATCCTGAAGATACCGCTCTGCAAGCAACCGTCCGCAAGGAAGTGTGCGCCTTGGCCGCCCGGTTCCCTGTGCCGTAAGGAATCAATCCAATGCCAGCATCCGATAAAGCGAATGTAATTCTTGTTTCCGTTGCCATTGCCATTGGCGTGGCAATCGGGTTCTATTCCGGTTATCTTGGTAGAGAAACCAAACGCCCCGGAGAAGCTATTCGCACGTCGGATGCCACAGGCCATTGGAAGCGCCATGCCGAACCTGCCGCCGACATTAACGCGGAGATTCTCACCAATACACGCATCCGCCTGATCATGCAAGCGATTCCAACATTTGCTTTGTTGAATGCCGGAGCGCTTCCGGAATCGCTGGATGCACTGATTAGTGACGGTTTATTGGGAAAAGATGTTATTCGCGATGGCTGGGACCGGCCGCTCATCTACACGGCAGATCATGAGCAGGGCACCTACGCGGTTCGTTCACTCGGGCCGGATGGTGTAGCCTCTGACGACGACATTCCCACGCTATGATTCACCAACACCCACGTCAATGCGTGGGTGTTTTACTCTACCCATGCAAAAACTTCTCATCCTTTCTGTCGCTGCACTGGGGTATGACCTGCTGAAAACCTACCAGGTTCGCGCGCTCGCCGGGTTATCGTTTCACCCCTTAACAACCACACATCCGGCCGTTACGTGCACCGCACAAGCCACATTACGCACAGCCCTGCCTCCTGAAGCGCACCGAATGCCATCGAATGGGCTCTTTTTGCGCGATATCCGCCAGCCGCAATTCTGGAATCAATCCTCACGTCTTGTGCAAGGCGCGCGCATTTGGGAGCCGTTCCGTGCGAAAGGTGGCACGGTTGGCCTCTACTTCTTCCAACAATCCCTCGGCGAATCGGTAGACGAAATTCTCTCTCCTGCGCCAATTCATACGCATGGCGGTGGCCTTATTATGGCAACCTACAGCCAGCCGGAGTCGTTACTGAAAGGTAAAAATCCCGTTCCGCTATGGCGTTACTGGGGGCCGCTTGCCTCTCCCAAAGTGGGTCGTTCCATCGTTCAGACACTAACCACCCACCTCGCGCGTGGCACTGCTCCGGATCTCTGTTGCGTTTATCTGCCCACCCTTGACTACGATTTGCAGCGTTACGGTACGCAACATCGCAAAATCCCCGGCAACATCCGTGAAGTAGTGTCGCAGATTGAAAGCCTTATCACGGTAGCCCGTCAGCAACACTATGAGGTCGTCATTGTTGGCGACTATGCCATCAGCGATGTCACCGGCTCCGTCTGCTACCCGAACCGCGCGCTCACCGCTGCCGGTTTCATGGCCACACGCACGATTCGCGGTATGCGTTATCCTGATTTTCATCGCACCGCTGCGTTTGCGCTTTGCGATCATCAAACGGCACTCGTCTACTGTCAAGATCCCTCTGTAAAGACCGCCACACGCACATTACTGGAAACACTGCCGGAAGTCGACACCATTACCGACACATTCGCAGGAGCCGATTTCCTTCTGACGGCCAAACCGGGATGTTGGTTTGCCTATCCATGGTGGCAACATCCCGCAGAAGCACCCGACTTTGCCACGCATGTCGATATTCACAACAAACCGGGATTCGACCCGTGCGAACTCTTCTTCGGCAAAACCCCGTTCCAATGTAGCACGCGTCCGGAGCACATCCGTGGCACCCACGGGCGAAACGATCTGCCTGTGGCCTGCGCCAGCACACTGAATTGCCCAGCCGACACATTGCAGGGTCTGGCTGCGTCCATCCGTGATTGGCTGAAAATGTAACTCATTGCGTGCGTGATTCGCGACTTCTCCGACGAACACTTCATGCAAAAAAGGCTCAATCAAACCGTGCTTCAACTTTTCAAAGTTATCATTTTATGATATTCTAAAGAGTATGAAACGTTGCTTCCTTCTTTTACTCGTGGTGTTTACTTTACCGATTTTAGCTCTGACGCCGGACACTGAAACACAAGCACGGGCAGCACTCTATAAAGGTTTTTCCTGGCTTCGCGCCTCCCAATCTGCTGACGGCAGCTGGTCCGACAAACGTTTTCCCGGCATGAGCGCCTTAGCCCTGTGGGCAATGGCCAATGCCAACATTCCTGAAAACGCCCATGCCGCCCAAAAAGCAGAGGCATACTTAGTCGCCTGTGCCCAACCTGATGGCGGTCTTTATGTGCCAATCCCCGGTCGTCGTGGTGGAGGTCTGGGCAACTACAATACCTGTTTGTGCCTGACGGCGCTGCATGCCGCCGGAGGCAAGGAGCGCCACGCTGATGTGCTTTTGGCCGCACGTGCCTACATCGCCTCAACACAGATTGAGACCGAGGGCTTGCATGAGGGTGGCTTCGGCTACGATAAAAGCAGTCCCCGTGAATATACCGACCTCAATAACACGCTTTATGCTATTGATGCCATGCGCCTGACGCAGGATCTGGAAGAAATGCGCCCCGGCAACCAGAAGAAAGTGGATATTAACTGGGATGCTGCAAAGCAATATGTACTCTCAATGCAGCAACTTCAGGGGGAATACGCCGGTGGTTTCGTTTACAATCGTGAAGTGCCCCGCGCCACAAAAGAGGGTGCTCGTCCTCAATTAAAGGCGTATGGCTCGATGACCTACGCCGGACTTTTGGCGATGTTGCATTGCCAGCTCTCCCGTGATGATCCACGCGTGCGCTCGGTTTATCAATATATCGGCAAACACTGGACGCTTGATGAAAATCCGGGTCAGGGCAATCAAGGTCTCTATTTCTACTATGATATCCTTGCACGTGCACTGCATACTGCAGCCATTGAGCACATCACGCTGGCAGATGGCACACGTATTGACTGGAAAGAAGCCCTTGCAAAAGAACTCATCCATCGTCAGAAACCGGATGGCACATGGGTCAATACCAGTAATCGTTTTTGGGAGGCCGACCCCGTGCTCTCCACCAGTTATGCGCTTCTGGCGCTGACACTCATTCTGGACTGATTTGTGAATACGCAACTCCCCAATTTAGGTTTAACCGGAATCCTTGGCAAAGGTGGCACCGCCACCGTCTACCAAGGGAAACAGTTATCAACCGGGCGGGACGTGGCGGTTAAAGTTCTGGAGGCCGATTTTGTCCGCTCTCCGGAAGATGTCACCCGATTTATCAATGAAGCAAAAGCATGTGCGCGTTTCCGGCACAACAATATTGTGCGCGTTTACGACGCAGGTGAGGAACAAGGCATTTACTACTTCGTGATGGAATTGGTAAATGGCTACACCTTTGCCACCTATCTGGCGCGCAAAAAGCAGGTGGCGGTCGAAGACGTCCTGATTATTCTGGAATCCGTCACCGAAGCACTCAAATACGCCTGGCAGAAATTCCGCGTGGTCCATTGCGACCTGAAGCCCGATAATATCATGGTTGATTCCAGTGGCACCATTAAGCTCATGGACCTGGGCATTTCCAAATCGCTCATCACCGCCACCCGCGATGCCGCTGATGGCAATGAAGAAATTATGGGGACGCCCGCTTACATGAGCCCCGATCAAATCTATGATTTGAGCGACATCGATTGCCGGGCCGACATCTATTCCCTTGGCGCAACCGCCTATCACCTCCTCACTGGCACCACACTCTTCCCCGGAAAGACGGATCAACAGGTGATTGATTCCCATGTAGGTGCCAGCTTTGCACGCGATCCACGGATCCTTGCCCCCACCGTTCCGCGTGCTTTAGCACAGATTTTAAACAGAATGCTTGCCAAAGATCGCAATCTGCGCTATCCTAATTGGGAAACGTTGAGTGCGGATTTCCAACGACTTTACGCAGGCGAAACGCTTCTCGCAACCCCTCTAAAACCCGGAGAAAGCTCAGTCGGCTTCACTCTGGAATGGTAAGAAAGGACGACCCTATGCATATTCTCGTCACTGGTGGCGCCGGTTACATCGGCACACACACTGTCATCCAGCTTCAGGAAGCCGGATATGAAGTCACCATCGTAGACAATCTTTACAACTCTCAGGAAGAAGCCGTCCGCCGCGGCGCAGAACTCGCCGGCAAGACGCCGCACTTCTACAAAGTTGACCTTCTGGACTACGCAGGTCTGGAAGACGTCGTCAAGAAGGCACATTACGATGCCGTCATTCACTTCGCAGGCCTTAAAGCCGTGGGTGAATCGGTCGCAAAGCCACTCTTCTACTATGACAACAACATGACCGGCACCTTCAATCTGCTCCGCCTGATGAAGCAGTATGACTGCCGCAATATCGTCTTCTCCTCCTCCGCCACCGTTTACGGTATGCCGGAAAAGGTCCCCTTGGACGAAAGCTGCTCCACGGGCGCTCTCAATCCTTATGGTGCCACAAAGCTCTTTTTGGAACGCGTCATCTCCGACGTGAAGGCCGCAGAACCCGACTTAGGTGTGGTGCTTCTGCGTTACTTCAACCCCGTCGGCGCGCACCCGTCTGGCCGCATCGGTGAAAACCCCAATGGCATTCCCAATAACCTGATGCCTTATATCGCACAGGTAGCTGTGGGTCGTCTGCCGAAAGTGCGCGTCTTTGGTGATGACTATCCCACCAAGGATGGCACCGGCGTACGCGACTACATCCACGTGGACGACCTCGCACGTGGTCACCTCGCTGCACTCAAGAAGCTGGAGCAGACCCCCGGAGAAATCTACACGGTCAACCTCGGCACCGGCACTGGCTACTCCGTGCTCGACATGATCAAGGCCTTCTCCAAGGCTTGCGGTAAGGAAATCCCCTACGAAATCGCTCCTCGCCGTCCTGGTGACGCACCGGAATGCTACGCCGACCCGACCTACGCCAAGGAACTCCTCGGCTGGGAAGCCACGCGCACGCTGGATGATATGTGCGCCTCTTCGTGGAAGTGGCAGTCCATGAACCCCAATGGCTACGACGACTAAACGGTCGTCACCATCACACAAAAGGACGGGTGCCTACTGGCGTCCGTCCTTTTTTCTTTTCAGCTCAATGCATTGATAACATCCAATTAGATATGTTATCATTCGCGTATGAAAACAACACTGACCACGCTTATTTCCGCGCTGTGCCTCTCTGTGGCTTTCGCCGGCCAGCAATCTGCCCCCCCCTCTCCCACGAAGGCTCCGGAAAAAACGGAACTTTCCGCCGAGAAGCTGATGGAAATGACGCAAGATGCGCGCTGTAAACAGATTTTAGTTACTGGTCTTATCAATGGTCAACCAGTCAAACTGATGCTGGATACCGGCGCCACACACACCGTCCTGCACACCGGCTCTGCCGAAAAGCTAAAAGGCGTCCAGTGGATTGACACCAGTGCCCTGCTCTTCCGTGGCAACTCCTCCCAGCGCCCCAAAATGCTCATTGCCTCCCTACAAGTCGGCCCCGGCGAATCACCCACCCACCCCATTAATGTGATGGACCTCTCCGGCGTCCGCAGTATGATGGCCGAGCCCGACACATTAGACGGCATCGTTGGCATGGATCTGCTCTCCTCCCTCCCCTTTGTCTTTGACTTCGCAAAGAAAGAATACTATTGGGGTATGCCGAAACGCGGCCCCCTTGTCAAACTTGAAGGCGACCGCGATGCAAGCGGACGTTTAACATTCCCCGTCACCTCTGGCGACAAAACCTTCAAACTCCTGCTCGACACCGGCAGCTCCATTACCCGCATCCAGAAAGCAAACTGGGCACCGGGTGATGGCGAAATGATTGCTGCACAAATCAGTGATGTTGATGCCACTGCCCGCATTACCACCCTTGAAGGTAAAGCCGGCCCCCTTCAACTGGCCAAAGGCGTTGTCGCAGAAAACCTCACGCCGCTGCTGTGCGACGACAAAGAAGCGACCATCCTGGGCATTGACGCACTCACCGGCACCGCCCTCGTTCACCTCCCCATCCCCAATGAACCGCACGGCGCCTTCTTCGTCATCCCCCAAAAGCAGCCCTGAACACGCCATCGCTGAGCAATTCCACCAAAAGCCGTAAGACCCCGTCTTGCGGCTTTTGCTATTTTAGCCACCCGCCTCACCCCACTTCGCATCCACCACAACCCAGAAGCACGCCACACCGCCACATCAAAGGGTAACGCCCTCGCCCCCACCACAAGCATACCACACCCCTCAACCATCCCCGACTCGCCCCAACAAACCGCCAGTTTCAATGAAACCGAGTTTTAATTTCAATGAAACCGAGTTTTAATTTCAATGAAACTGATTATCAATTTCAATGAAACTGACTTGCAGTTTCAGCCAAACTGAATATACCTTAAAGCTTCGTTCATCCGATTTCAGGGCCTTCCCCTGCCAAAACCAACCCCTCATCCCC
>JAFTHG010000055.1 GCA_017457555.1 Kiritimatiellia bacterium
ATACCTCATCCAGATGACCCGGAAGGCACCTTTATTGTGCCACGTCACACGCCGGTCACATCACTTGAGGGCTATGACAGAGGCACTTTTGTCGTACAAGATGCAGCGACCCGACACGCAGTTGAACTCATGGGAGCCCGTCCCGGAATGCAGATTCTGGATGCCTGTGCCGCACCGGGAGGTAAAACCGCCCAATTAGCCGCCAAACTGGGACCCGATGACACCTTGATTGCCAATGAAATGAGTCCGACGCGCAGTGAAACGCTCCGCAATACACTCCAGCGCTGCGGGCTGCTCACATGCGTATCACTTCGACAAGCCGATGCCACCACCACAACGTTTGGATGTTTTGATGCCATCTTATTGGATGTCCCCTGCAGCAATACCGGCGTCTTTGGACGGCGCGCAGATGCCCGTTGGAGCTGGACGTTGCCGAAACTCAAACAACTGACCGAAACCCAATCGGCACTTTTGGAAAACTGCGCGCGTCAGGTGCGCCCCGGTGGACGGCTCATTTACTCCACGTGTTCCATTGAACCCGAAGAGAACGAAATACAAATCACTACTTTTTTGGAGCGGCATCCGGAGTTTGAACAAGGTGACGTGTGTTTGGAACGCCCCACTCCCGAACATGATGGAGCCTTTGCCTGTGCGCTCCTGCGCCGTCACTAACCCCTCTCAAAGCCTTCTACCATGAACATTGCCCTTGCAATTGTCACCCTGAATGCCGTGAAACAAGGTTATTGGGAAGAATGCCTGGCGGCGATTGACGCCCAGACCTTACGGCCATCACACCTGCTCTGCGCCGACAGTGAATCCTCCGACAATACCGTGGCACTTGCACTGGCACACGGTTGGGAACATCTCCCCATCCAACGCAACACCTTTAATCACGGCAAAACACGCGATGCCATTGCCCGATTGCTCGCCCAGCGAGGTGCGGACATCCTGATTCTCATGACGCAGGATGTGGTGCTTGCCACTCCCGACAGCTTAAAAATCCTGGTGGAACGGTTACAGGCGACCCACGCAACTGCCGCATACGGACGTCAATGCTCGCGTAACTCCAAGCGTACCTTAGACAACTGGCAACGCGCTCAAAGTTATCCGGAAGAGAGTTGTATCAAGACGCAAGCCGATATTCCAACGATGGGTCTCCTGACCGTCTTCTGTTCAGATGCCTTTTGTGCATGGGATTTGAACCACCTTCTGGCACAAGGCGGATTCCCGGAAGCCTCCTTTGGCGAAGATATGTTGGCCGCCGCACAAGCCATTGAAGCCGGCAGTGCGATTGCCTACTGCGCTGAAGCGTGCTGTTGGCACGACCACTCGGTTTCCTATCGGGATCTCTTCGCACGCGGGAAAGCCATCGGCCGAATGCATGCCCAACACGCAGACCTGCTCAAACGCTACGGCAGTGCCACCCGAAAGGGTTTGGGATTGCTGAAACACGGTCTTCCCCAACCCTCAATCCTGCTCCAACTTTTTGTCAAAGCGGCCGGTTATTTCTACGGAAAACACCTGTAATGGTGTCAGGGTTCGCGGAACACTCCATGTTCCAAAGCTGTAACAATCTCCCAGGCACACCGATTCAACATCGCTGTTTCCGAGGGAATCCCGAACTGTTGATCGCGGAATGCCGTTACTGCAGAAGTAATCATCGCCTCTTTATGGTGTGCAACAACCTCCGTAATCAGCGAACGCAAAGAAACGTTTTCCACCTCTTTCGGTAACACAAGTACCTTCCTCTCTACACCTTTAAGAATGCTGGCCTCCACACGTTCGGTAAAGTCTGGGCGCTCCACAAGGTCTTCAATAATTGTCTTCAGGTCCAATGTGGGGTCAAGGGGCGTCAATTGATACGTCATCTTCGGCGGTTCTGTAACCCGGACACGCACTTTTCCCTCTTCAAGCACAACGTAATACGATTGCGTTTTACACGCAAAATCAGTTGTGTTTCTAGCATCCAAAAGCTCGTGTACAATATCCTTTCCATCGTGATACGTAGCCATCTTAGGCGGTTGAACCAAATACTCCAAGTCAACCCGAAATCCATTATCCACTCGTGTAATTTCAACACTTGTTCGCCCAAAAACCTCACCACCCTCCTCTGACTTGAAGTCAAAAGGAACCAACGCCTGTCGTTTCCAGAGGGGATGCTCAAAGGCTGTAATCGCCCCTTGCTGTTGGGCCAACAGCGCGCAGGCTGCGGCCAGCGGTGTGTACTCCGGATGCGCTTTCAAATCAAACAAATCGGTTAATGTTGCCAGCACTTCCTCATGCGTAGCCGCCTTGTCTAGGCTTTTGCCACCAATTTTAATCTCAAAATCACGGTGTAAATCCTCTATCTGAACCCTACACTCATCCTTCAAAATAGCTTGAGGTGCAGCCATCTTAAACACTTGATCCACCACGGCTTGAATGCCGTGCTCAACACACTGACGATGACGTTCAGTGCCGACCAATGTTTGTTTGCCGTGTCCGAATGGATAAGGCACGGTCACATCTACACCGGGTACGAAACTCTCCTGGTAAAACGTCAGTACATGTTGATCACCGCATACAATCTGTTGACGCATCAATTCTGTTACCGTGAACGGCAATTCTTGAAGCGGCATCACCTTGGCGCGAAGGGTCAGCTGATCCAACAGTGTTTTCCGCTCAC
>JAFTHG010000056.1 GCA_017457555.1 Kiritimatiellia bacterium
GGTTAAACCAAAAGACCATCTTGCAATGTGAGTGTACGCGAACAGCGAGCGGCCGTTTCCGGATTATGAGTGACCATAACGAGTACCTTGGATTGCTTTTGTGTTAAGTCAAAAAGCAGGTCCATAACACGGTCGCCCGTTTCAGCATCTAAGTTCCCGGTGGGTTCATCGGCCAAAATAAGGGGCGGTTCGTTCATCAGTGCACGTGCAATTGCGGCACGTTGCTGTTCTCCACCGGAGAGCTCTTGGGGTTTGTGGTTGAGACGATCCGAGAGGCCTACATGTTCCAAGAGCTGCTCTGCTCGTGACAGCATCTCTTTACGGGACAATTTTCCAAGTGCCATTGCCGGCAGGATGACATTCTCAGTAATCGTCATCTCTGGTAAAAGGTGGTAAGCTTGGAAAACAAAGCCAATTTCAGATGCGCGCAAATGAGTGCGCTGACGGGAAGATAGTTTGTAGAGGTCTTTTCCATTAACGAAGACATTGCCGGCGTCCGGCTTGTCCAGACCGCCTAACAGGTGCATTAAGGTTGATTTACCAGATCCACTTTTACCGATAATTGCGATACTTTCGCCTGATGTGGTTGTAAAGGATGCGCCGCTTAAGACCTGAATTTGGTGGCCATTGAGCGTATAGTGCTTATGCAAGTCGGTTACGACAAGAGGGGGCGTTGGCATTCGGGTTATTCCTTTCGCAGAGCATTGACCGGGTTCATCGCCGCAGCACGCCAAGCCGGTAGTAACGAGGCTAATGCACAGAAAAGAACAACAAGAACCGCAACTTGCACAATTTCCATTGGCACAACGCGCCAAGGTAAAGCATCAAGTCCATAGATCGCTTTGGGGAAAACATCCAAACCAAAGGTTGCTAAGAAATTAACTAAGTTCTGAAGGTTATGTAAAACCAGGAAGGCAAGGCCAATGCCTAAGCCGGTTCCAATCAAACACTGAATCCAACCATAGAGTACAAACGTCATTGTGAGTTGGATAGTCGAAAAGCCGAGCGATTTGAGTAGGCCAACTTCATGAGTTTTTTGAATGGTAATGACGATGATTGTGTTCACCACACAGAAGATCGCAACCACACTGATAAAGATTAACAGTAAGGTCATCATGTTTTTTTCGGTTGCAACCGCATTGAAGATTAAACTGTCAAGTTCTTGCCATGTACTAATGCGGATGGCAGCAGTGCTTAATGTTTCAAACGTTGTACGGCGGACATCCGCAACAAGGCCATGTTGGTAGCCGCCTTTATACCATGGGCGCAGTTTCTGTGGCTCAGCCACGCGAATGTTGATGCTGTTTGCACCACTCGCAACACCCGCCAAATCTCGCGCCACGGGCAGAGAAACAAAGACATAACCGCTGTCAAAATCGGCTTGACCAGTTGAGAATACACCAGAAACCTGAAGACGCTCAGGGAAGTAAATTTCGTCTTTGTTGATGAGATTCATCGGGGAATAAAGCAGTAACTCGTCGCCGACACCGATGCCCAGTTGACGGGACATATCCACGCCAATGACAACGTTAGAATCGGACAAATCAAATGCGCCATTCCACATTTCCAAAGGAAGCATCTTTTGAATGCGTGTCGCATCAACGCCCAGTAGGATAGGGGCCAAAATCCGGTTATCGTATTCTGCAAGAACACGTGTTTCAATACTGGGTGAAGAGGCAATAACACCGGGGAGTTGCTCGTAACGCTCGCAGAGTTGGTCGATGGATTGCAATGTTCCGCGATAGTTGGGACGCACTACGATGTGAGGTTTGAAGTCAAGGATTTTGGTTTGCCACGTGTCGCCAAATCCCGTAAAAACTGCGCGTACGATGATGACAATTGCAACACCAATTGTAACCCCTAAAATGGAGAGGAGGGTAACAACAGAGGCAATTCCCCGTCTTGGGCGTAAATATTTTAATGCCAGAAAGAGTGAAAACATAAGTAACCTATAGGGCGAGGCATCAAGAGGCAGAGAAGGTGTTTAGACAAATTGTGCCAGCGTGATTAAACAGCTGGCACAGGTGTTTGAGAATTAATTACCGAGGATGCCAAAGTTTTCCGCGACATAGTCAATATCCTTGTCCCCGCGTCCGGACAGGTTGACAAGAATAGAACCGTGTGGATGTTCTTTCGCATAGCGTATCGCATAGGCAACAGCATGTGCACTTTCAATCGCAGGAATAATACCTTCACTACGGGAGAGTTCAAAGAAGGCGGCAATGGTTTCCTTGTCATCCGCAGTAACATATTCCACACGACCTTGATCGTGTAACCATGCATGCTCAGGGCCGACGGATTGATAGTCAAGGCCAGAAGCCACGGAATAGACCGGCATTGGAGAGCCGTCTTCTTCCTGTAACGTATAGCTCTTGAAGCCATGCAAGATTCCGGGCTTGCCATAGGTCATTGATGCTGCATGGTCACCAGGTTTTGTGCCACGCCCAAGTGGTTCAACACCATAAAGTTTGACATCTGGATCATCCAAAAATCCGCAGAAAATACCAATGGAGTTGGAGCCACCACCTACGCATGCCGTCACTGCATCAGGGAGTTCTCCGGTCATTTCCAAGAATTGAGTGCGCGACTCTTCGCCCACAATCTTTTGAAAATCACGTACAATCATTGGGAAAGGGTGCGGTCCCACAACCGAACCGATGCAATAGATGGTATTTTCAGGATCGTTTAAATACGCGTCAAATGCTGCATCAACAGCTTCTTTTAATGTGCGCTGGCCGTGAGTAACTGGGATCACATTAGCACCAAGGATCTTCATGCGTAACACATTGGGATGTTGCTTGGCAATGTCGACCTCGCCCATGTAGATGTCGCAGGGGAGGCCAAAATAGGCTGCGGCTGTAGCCATCGCAACGCCATGTTGTCCTGCGCCTGTCTCTGCGATGACCTTTTTCTTGCCCATATACTTTGCCAACATCACTTCACCCATGCAGTGATTCAATTTATGGGCACCGGAGTGGTTGAGGTCTTCACGTTTCAAGTAGATACGACCGCCGAGCCGTTCGCTTAAATTACGGCAATAGTATACGGGCGTGGGACGACCTTGAAAGTGCTTTCGAATTTGGCGCAATTCTGAAATGAAGTCATGCGATTTGCTGATGCGATAATAAGCTTCTGCAATTTTGACCATTTCTTGTTTTAAATTCTCAGGAACATAGGCTCCTCCGTAGGGGCCAAAGAATCCTTCTGCATCTGGATAATCTTTAAAATACGTGCTCATTATGGGAAATCCTTAAAAACAATCAAAAACAAACGACAGATAAATGGGAGAATACATTATCGCCATCGCCAATGAGGATTGGCATGGAAGCTATTCATTTGACTGTTTATGATGGAAAACATAGATTATTTTGTGCGTTTCGCAAATTCTTTTGCGAATTCAAGGTAAGCTTGGGCACCTTTTGATGTGGGATCAAATAACACGACGGGTTTGCCAAAGCTGGGGGATTCAGAGATGCGAACGCTACGGGGAATGACGGTTTTATAAACCAATTTTCCAAAGTGTTTGCGAACTTCACTGACGACATCCGATGCCAAATTCGTGCGGGCATCAAACATTGTCATAAGAATACCTTCCACGTGAATGTCCGGATTGACACCATTGTCATGCAAGCGTTTGATTACATCGGTAATAACGCGAAGCCCTTCCATTGCGTAATACTCACATTGCATAGCGACGACAACACTATTTGCCGCAGCAAGCGAAGAGGTCATCAGGATGCCGAGAGAAGGCGGGCAGTCAATGAGAATGTAGTCAAAGACATTGGCCATCAATACAGGTTTTAAGAGCTCACGAACCACTTGTAGATGGTTTTCCTGACGTGCGATTTCCAATTCTGCGCCAGACAAATCAAGTTCAGATGGGATAATATTGACATTCTCAAAAGGTGTTGGTTGGATAATATCGCCAATAAACACCTGATTCGTCAAAGCGGTATAAAGACTCGTTCCAGGTGTGGGCGGAATGCCAAGCCCACTTGTTGCATTGGCTTGCGGATCTAAGTCAATAACGAGAACTGTTTTCTTTAACTGTGCGAGCGCTGCTGCTAAATTAACAACCGTGGTCGTTTTTCCAACGCCACCCTTCTGATTCGCAATTGCGATTACCTTCGTCTGCTTCATAGTCATCAGTATACCATAACCATTAGTGATACACGCTGCAAGAGAGGGAGAATCTTACAGCGGAACAGTGTTTCAGCACATCAGTTATTACGATTACGCTTAGTAGTGGTGCGCGGTGCTCGTGGTTTGAGCTTGGAGCATTCACGGTTGCTCTTCGGTTTGGCAATAAGGCGTTTAGGGTGTTCTGTATTCAGGTTGGATTCAGGGGTTAAGACGAAGGTAACTGGCGTTGTTTTGTATTCCAGTAACGCATCTGCCAAGGGATCCTCAATTAAACGCGTAATTGCCCGACGCAAAGGACGTGCGCCCTGTTTTAGGTTATAACCTTCTTCAAGGATAATACGTTTTGCTTTTGCCGAGAGCTCAAAATGGATCCCGTTCGGCGCCAAACGTTGGCGCAGTAATTGGAGTTCCACATTCAAAATTTGCTCAACGGCATCTTTCGTTAACGTACGGAAAACGAGCAAATCGTCAAAACGGTTCAGCAATTCCGGACGAAGTTTTTTCTTTACATCATCAATGATACGTGTACGTAGCGTTGCATAGTCCTCTGCATCCGCAGCTGCATCCTTTGCCAGGAAACCAACTGTTGCGTGAGCACCCTCTTCATAACTGCCTAAATTGGATGTCGCCAGAACGATCGTATTACGGAAATCAATTCTTCTGCCACACCCATCGGTTAGACGGCCCTCTTCCAAAATCTGAAGCAGGGCGAACATAACCTTGGGGTGAGCTTTTTCAATTTCATCAAAAAGGACAACCGAATAGGGATTCCGGTGAACGTATTCTGTTAATTGACCACCTTCTTTATTCCCTTCATAACCGGGCGGTGAACCGAAAAGGCGGCTGACAGAATGTTCTTCCATGTATTCCGACATATCTAAACTGATAATCGCCTTTTCATTACCAAAGAAGGTTGTTGCCAACGTTTTGGCTAACAGCGTTTTACCAACACCGCTGGGGCCTAAAAGGATAAAGGAGCCGATAGGCCGTTCAGGACTCTTCAAGCCCAAACGTGCACGCCGCAAGGCTTTCGCAATGATTGACACCGCTTCCGTTTGACCAATCACGCGTTTCTGAATCTTCGCTTCCAGTGTCGCCAAATTCTTACGATCGGTTTCCGTCATCTGATTGACGGGAATGCCTGTAATGTCGGCAATCGTTTGAGCGATATCCGTTCCCGTGACAACAATTGGCTTTTTGGCAAGCGCTTCTTTCCACTTCTTGTGTTCGGAATCAAACTGTTGTTTTAATGCCTTCTCACGTTCGCGACAGACTTTTGCTGCGCCTAAATCACCCTTATCAATGTTCGCTTGCTTTTCGGCATTGACGACATCGATGTCATGCTTGAGCGTCCGCAACAATTCTGGGCAAGCCAGTTGACTTTGACGTAAACGTGCCGCAGTTTCATCAATGGCATCAATCGCCTTGTCGGGAAGATGACGGCTGGGCAGATAGCGGATGCTCATTCTTACTGCGGCTTCAAGGGCCTCTTGCGTATACGTTACGGCATGGAACTTTTCGTATTTTGGCGCAAGCCCCTGAAGAATGGTGATTGCTTCCTGTGGCGTAGGTTCGTCAACAATGACCGGTTGGAAGCGACGTTCCAATGCGGCATCTTTCTCAATCCGGGTGCGAAACTCGGTTAACGTGGTTGCACCGATACACTGGAATTCGCCTCGTGCAAGTGCCGGTTTAATGATGTTCGCCGCATCCATTGCACCATCGCCACCACCCGCACCGACAATGGTGTGGAGCTCATCAAGGAAGAGAATGACGTTGCCGGCATTCACCACCTCTGCAATGACCTGTTTTAAGCGTTCTTCAAATTGCCCGCGATACTGTGTGCCTGCCACAAGAAGGGTCATATCTAAAGCAACGACACGCTTATACAACATGGTTTCAGGCACATCTTGTGCAACAATGGCTTGCGCCAAACCTTCAACAACCGCCGTTTTACCGACACCGGCTTCACCGAGCAGGACGGCATTATTCTTCTGGCGACGGCAGAGAATTTGGATTAGGCGCCGCACCTCTTTCTCACGCCCGATAACAGGGTCAAGCTTCTGATTTTGTGCAAATACCGTAAGATCGCGCCCGAAAGCATCCAAGTTCGGTGTAATATTCTGCTTTTTCTGGCGGGGAGTAGGGGCATTTGGTGAGGATATTGGACCAGAGGATGCAGGAGGCGGTAATTCCGCACCGCATGCTTTCCCGAAGAGCTTGTGGGCCAATAAATCGGGTGTAACGCCAAGGTGCTGCAATACCGTAACGCCCAATCCGGCGCCTTCTTCCAAAATGGCATAGAGCAAACAGGTCGTATTTGCCATCTTGAGATGAAGAAGCGATGCGACAACGGTTTTCGCTAAATCACACGCCTTTAAAGCGCGAGGTGACCATGGGATTTTTTCCGCGGTGAGATTTTCTTGAAGCCCTCCATTGGAAGAAAGGGACTCCACACGTTCACGAAGTGCTTCTGCTGAAACGTGGAGATCCTCCAAGAGCTTTGCAGCAGAACAATCAATGACGCGACAGGCTAAAGCCAAGTGTCCCGTGCCCACATGGTCATGCCCCAATTGATAGGCTTCAAGTTGCGCCTGGCGTAACACTGCCACGGCATTGGGAGTAAAATGATCTGTATTGGGTCGATCCATAACATCTATCCTTGAGTAACCCCAGTACTTAAAATGTACGCTTTACAGGACCTTTTATTAAGAATAACGTATGATGCGATGATTGGTAACAAGTGGAAATGAGAAACCCCGCATACGTGCGGGGCTCCTGAAACTTGGCTTAAGCATTAAAGTCATCTTGAATAGCGTCTTTAATCTCTTTAGCCTTTGCTTCGGCTTCCGCATTACCTTCCTTCAGCCCCTTTTTGAACTCTCCGGAAGAACGCCCGATTGCCCGCGCGATTTCCGGTATCTTTTTCGCACCGAAAACCAATGCAATAATTAAAACTACGATGAGAAACTGCCAAAGACCTGGACGCATAGTAACATTTCCTTCTTCAAAATGACTCTAATTAGCGGTAAAGCCGTGTTGCACGCTGGGCTGCGCGATCTGCCTCTCGCTGCTTTATGGTTTCACGACGATCGTACTGATTCTTTCCCTGACAAAGCGCAAGCTCTACTTTGACTTTGCCACGCGGATTCAAATAAAACCGCAGGGGAATCAGCGACAAACCTTTTTGTTCAACCTTTGCCCGCAACCGAAGAATCTCGGTTTTGTGCATCAACAGGCGACGTGTCCGTAATGACTCGTGATTAAAGCGGTTCCCGAATTCATAAGGCGGGATGCGGACTTGCATTAACCAAAGTTGATTGCTGTCATCAACCTTGCACCATGCACCCAACAAGCCACCTTCACCATTGCGTAAAACCTTGACCTCGGTTCCTAAAAGTTCAATCCCGGCCTCGTGCTTTTCTAAAACGATGTAATCGTGTGTAGCCTTGCGATTAACAGCAAGATTCGTAGAAGCAGGCTTGGATTTCTTCGATGAAGCCATAGGAGCAGAAGGGAATCACGATTAGATATGGCGACTCCATTGAGTGCGCTTTTCGTCGTGCTCCTCAACGGCCTGCATATCAACGCTTGCAATCACAAGCCCTTCAGCGATTTCACGGAGTGCAATGTCAGCCTTGTCTTCAAACTTTGACAGTGGCTCAACAAACGGATGTTCACCACGGTTCAACTGCTTGGTGCGCTGTGAAACAAGGTTCACTAAAACAGGAATGCTGGGAACACGTAAACGCGCTTTTTCAAGAACTTCAAGGTTCATTAGGGTAACTCCTGTAATTGCAATGATTATTGTGCCGGAACTTCAGGAACTGCTGTTTCGGCCGGGGCTTCTGGAGCGACTTGACGGTCCGCAAGCGAACGTTCGCTCAAACCACCACGTAAGCAAATGGCGATTGCCAAACTGTTGATAATCAAAATAACACCCAAAACGACCGTTGTACGCGACAACACATTTCCGGTGCGACCACCAAAGACCTCTTCGCCGAAACCGCCACCAAAAGCAGAGCCCATACCACCGGACTGATCTTTCGGGGGTTGAAGCATAACGACAGCAACCATGAGAAGGGCAACAATAACTTCAACAAAGAACAAAAGACAGAGCAAAAATGCCATGGCAAAATCCTTTCAGTACTAAAACCTCAAAATAATATCATAAATCGACGGGATGTGTCAAATAATGAAAAGGAATATTGCCATCTTTGGAAAATTGCACAATTGAGGACGAGCTTGTCGAGTTCAATAGTGCCGCGAGGGTAAGAAGCGGGCCTCTAAAAGGAAAGAAAGTCAGAAAGGAAAGAAGAAGGCTTATCATCCTATGTCGGGAGGTGTGGTAGAAGTAAACAGGATTTGCCATCCTCTCTGCCACCCCTACAGGGCTTGATGATTCTTCTTTATGCTTGGTCCGGGGGCACTTGTTACACTCGCATCACCCCCGGCACTCTTCTACCGCCCTTACAGGGCTTGATGATTCTTTTTTATGCTTGGTCTGGGGGTTATCGCTTGTCACACTTGCTTCACCCCCGGCACTCTTCTACCGCCCTTTCAGGGCTGTAGTCTCCGCTTTTCAGTGTGGCATGGCGCTTTTGCTTCGAAGACCTAAAAGAGTGTCCCTTTGTTCCTTCTGTCTCTTTTGTTCCTTTGAGGTTTTGTGGCAGATGAGGCAGGGATTTTAGGGATAAAAGGGATTTCAGGGATGAGAGGTCATCTGCCGCTCCTTCAGGGTTGGAGCCTTAGATTTTCACGGGATGGCATGGTGCTTTTTTAGAAGATCTATA
>JAFTHG010000057.1 GCA_017457555.1 Kiritimatiellia bacterium
TCCGGTGCTAACCACCCGTGAACCCGGTGGGACGCGTCTGGGAGAAACGGTGCGTGGCATCCTGCAGTTTGATACAGCCGGTGAAAGTCCGGTCCCGACTGCCGAGCTTCTGCTCTTCCTGGCCAGCCGCGCCCAACTCGTCAATAACGTGATTTTGCCGGCACTTGACCGGGGCGAATGGGTGCTCAGTGACCGTTTTTGTGATTCAACCTTTGCCTATCAGGGTTACGGACGCGGCATGGATGTGGCCGAACTGCGCGCCATCAACCGTTTTGCCACACAGGGCCTGATGCCCGATTTAACGCTGTTGCTCGACATTCCGCAGACCGAGAGCCGTCAGCGTGTGGCCGACCGTCAGGAAAAGGCCGACCGCTTTGAACAAGAGCGCGATGCCTTTCATCTGCGTCTGGCAGAGGGCTTCCGTGAATTGGCCGCGCAGGAACCGCAGCGCATCCGCCGCATTGACAGCACCACGCCGCAGGCAGAAACTGAAGCAACCATCTGGAATGCCGTTTTACCGCTTCTCCCCACCCCTTGAACTGAACCGAAAGTCACATTTATGAAACTTGATCCCACACAATTAAAAGACTGGCAAATCGCTGAAGCCGCAGAAGAAACCATGCGCCCCATCAGCGACATCGCAACCGGACTCGGCGTGACCCCGGACGAATTAATCCCCTATGGCAAATCCTATGCCAAGGTCGATGCACACGCAATTCTGGCACGTACCGGTGGCGTTCAGAAGGCCAAATACATTGATGTCACCGCCATTACCCCGACACCGCTGGGTGAAGGTAAGACCACGACGACCGTCGGCCTGCTGGAAGGTTTGGGACGTCTGGGCAAAAACTGCTGCGGCACCATCCGTCAGCCATCCGGTGGCCCTACCTTCAATATTAAAGGCGGCGCAGCTGGTGGCGGTTTGGCACAGGTCATCCCATTGACCCCCCTCTCGCTCGGCCTGACAGGTGACTTTGACTCCGTAGAAAAGGCCAACAACCTCTGCATGGTGGCCCTCAATGCACGCATGCAGCACGAGCGCAACCACGACGACGCCTGGCTCGCCACCAAGGGTTTGACGCGTTTGGATATCGACCCGGAGCGCGTCCAGATGCGCTGGGCTCTGGACTTCTGTGCGCAGGGTTTGCGCCAGATTCGCATCGGCATGGGCGCCGGCACACTCAATGGGTTTGAAACCGACTCCGGCTTTTACATCACCGTAGCCTCCGAAGTGATGGCCATTCTCGCCGTAGCAGCAGTCTTAGCCGACCTGCGGAAGCGCATTGGTCGCATCATCGTGGCCTACTCCAAGGACGGCAAACCCGTCACAGCAGACGATTTGGAAGTCGGCGGTGCAATGACAGCATGGCTCGTCCGCGCCATCAACCCCACCCTGATGCAGACGTTGGAAGGTCAGCCGGTGCTCGTACACGCGGGCCCCTTCGCCAATATCGCCATCGGGCAGAACTCCGTCATTGCCGACCGTGTGGGTTGTGCGCTCGCCGATTATGTGGTGACAGAGAGCGGCTTTGCCTCCGATATGGGCTTTGAAAAGTTCTGGAATATCAAGTGCCGTTGCTCCGGATTGAAGCCGGATGCCGTCGTCCTCGTGGCGACTGTCCGCGCGCTGAAGCGCCATGGAGGTGGCCCAGATGTGAAGCCCGGTACGCCGTTGGACGTGGCCTATACGCAGGAAAATCTGGAACTCCTGGAAGCAGGCTGCCGCTCCAACCTCCTCGCACACATTGATATTATCCGCCGTGCAGGCATCCGCCCTGTGGTCTGCCTCAACCACTTCTACACCGACACCGATGCGGAAGTGGCACTGGTCAAGCAGATTACCGAAGAGGCAGGTTGCCGCTTTGCCCTCTCGAAACATTGGGAAAAGGGTGGCGAAGGCGCCGAAGAATTGGCCAAACAGGTCATCGCCGCTTGCGAAGATCCGGTGGACTTCCACTATCTCTGCGACCTCTCCGAACCCCTCTCGGTGCGTATCGAGAAGCAGGTGAAGGAAGTCTATGGCGGTGATGGCGTGGATTACGAACCCACTGCGCTCGCCAAATTGAAAGCCTTTGAAGCCAATCCTGAAACCGCCTCTCTGCCGGTTTGCATGGCAAAGACGCAATATTCCCTCTCGGATGATGCCGCCAAGATTGGCCGTCCGACCGGATGGCGTCTGAAAGTGCAGGACATCTTAATCTATCAGGGTGCAGGCTTCATCGTGCCTGTTTCCGGAAAGATTATGTTGATGCCCGGCACCTCTGCCAACCCCGCCTACCGTCGTGTGGACGTGGACGTGGAAACGGGCAAGGTAAAGGGTCTTTTCTAATCGGGTAACCCTGTGAGGGACGTGCGATTCGCGCACGCCCCGCCCGCTTTGGGAGATTTGATTATGCGTAATTGGACACCCGGCAAGATCCGCGCCCTCAAAGGAAAGCGTAAATTTGCCACCGTTACCTGTTACGATGCCACCAGTGCATCCATTCTTGAAACCCTCGGTAGCGACACCTTCCCGTTGGTGCTCGTAGGCGATTCGCTCGGCAACACAATGCAAGGCCACGACACTGCCCTGCCTGTGACGGTGGATGACATCATCTACCACACCCGTTGCGTCGGACGGATCCTGCGGAATTCCCTCTTGCTCTCCGACTTGCCTTTCGGCTCTTATCAAGCCAATGATGACGATGGTTTCCGCGCGGCAATCCGTATTATTAAGGAAGGGGGCGCCGATGCCGTTAAATTGGAAGGGGGCGAACGTTGCCTTGCGCTGGTGCGCCGTCTGGTTGAGGCAGGCATTCCGGTTTGCGGTCATCTGGGATTGACGCCGCAGTCCTGTCTGGCGATGGGCTTCCGTGTGCAGGCTCGTGACGAACAGGCCGCAGAGCGCCTGATTGAAGAAGCCAAGCTGTTGGAAGCAGCAGGCTGCTTTGCACTTGTCGTGGAGTGCATTCCCTCGGCATTGGGCGCAAAAGTGGCTGCAGCACTCTCCATTCCCGTGATTGGCATTGGCGCAGGAGCTGACACAGACGCACAGATTCTCGTCTGGCAAGACCTTCTGGGACTGAACCAAAACAAACTGGCCAAGTTCGTACGCCGATTCGGCAACTTAGGCGAAGTCGCTCAAACAGCCTTGACCGACTATGCCACCGCCGTTGAAAATGGCACCTATCCCGCCCCGGAAGAATCCTACGCTTAAGGCGCATATTCCGCTCAAACACCGGAAAGCACTGCCTGAACCGGTGGTGCTTTTTGGTATCACCGCCTCAAGCACTCCTGACATACAACATTTAAAGAAAAAGGTATCGCCGTCCCCTTTCAGCGCTTCAAAAAGACAATTTTCTGCCCTTTGAATGCGCTTTTTTAAGGGAATACACGAAAATCTGCTTGTTTTTTCATCTGCAGATGTGTTATTTTATGTGGACTTATGTGCGGAATTGACGAAGTACATACCAACTCCCTGGTGCTTTGTCCCGGCAGAATCCGCGCAACAACGGCTCCCTGATCCCGGACCGATGAAGGCGATCCAAGTGGAGCTACAGTTAATGAAAGACAGGGTATAAACATGACAAAGACGACTCTTCCTGAGTTGCCCAGCAATGACAACCGCAAGTGGTACATTGTCGATGCGGCAGACAAGCCCCTCGGCCGTTTGGCTGTGAAAGTGGCTAATGTGCTTCGCGGTAAAGACAAAGCAGATTTCGCTCCTTCCGTGGACACCGGTGCATTCGTGATCGTGATCAATGCACAGAAGGTGGCTCTCACCGGTAAGAAGAACGAGCAGAAGCAGTATGTGGACTTCACCGGATGGCGTGGCGGTCTCTCCAAGACCCCGGCTAACGTGATCCGTGAGAAGAACCCGACGCGTTTGATTAATGACGCTGTTTGGGGCATGCTTCCGAAGAACAACACCGCCGACATCCGTATGACCCGCTTGAAAGTCTACGCCGGTGCCGAACATCCTCACGCGGCTCAGAAGCCTGAACCGCTCAGCATCTGATTGTCTTCGAAAGGATTGACCACAAATGGCTAACGAACTCACTAAAGGTACCGGTCGCCGTAAAACCGCAGTCGCACACATCCGTTTGATTGCCGGTGAAGGCAAGTGGACCATCAATGGCGTTGACGCTGAGCGTTATATCCCCAGCGAATCGCTCCGCGCTTACATCAATCAGCCTTTCGCAATGACCGATCTCGTCGGCAAGTATGACGTGCTCGTTTCGGCTAAGGGTGGCGGCATTGCCGGCCAGGCCGGTGCAATGCGTCACGCCCTCGCTCGCGCACTCTGCGCTTTGGACGCTTCCTATCGTGAAGTGCTCAAGAAGGCTGGCTGCCTGACTCGCGATTCCCGCATGAAAGAACGTAAGAAACCCGGTCAGCGTGGTGCTCGCGCCCGCTTCCAGTTCTCGAAGCGTTAAACCGTCTTGCAGGATTTTCCTGCACAGACTTCCGAAGGGGGCGGACGTCTTCATCCGAGGACGTCGCCCTTCTTTCGCATTCTATCTGGGAGTCTCGGGTCGCCATTACGCAGCCTAAGCCTGGATACTCACCGACTTTTCCAAGGAGGACGCCACCTCATGGGTCTTCTTTCCAAAATCAAATCGGTTCTTGGCCTCAACAAAGCCAAACCGACACAAAAGCACGTTGCCGAACGGCCCTCTGACAAGCGCCAACGTCAACATCAACATCCGAAAAAGGGACAGGGACAATACCGTTCGCGTACGGCCCGCCCCACAAAGGGTGCTGAAGCGCACACCGCTGAACACGCGCAACAGACGAAACCCCAGCGGGACCCTGCCAAGCAACACTCCCACGGCACACACTCTCATCGCAAGCCAGGCGATTCTACGGGTGAAGCCAAAACACCGCGTCAAGATTCTAAAAACCGCAAGAATAACCGCCGTGGGCGAAATCAATACAACCATCACCGTCCTGCCGCCGAAGAGCAGAACCGGACGGAACGTAAGCCTCGTCTCCTGCTTCCCAACACACCAGACGGTATAGAACGTCCCGGCGGTGCATTCACCAAAGAACAGTTGAAAGCCTATGCCGCAGCCCACGCCGCATGGGACCCGGCCTCTTACGACGTGCCGGAAGCAGAAGGGAAGAAGCGTTTCACCGACTTCAATCTTCCCTCCGAAATCCTTCACGCTGTTGCAGATTTGGAATTTCAGTACTGCACACCGATTCAGGCGCAGTCGCTGGAATATTCGCTCGCCGGGAAAAATGTTGCCGGACGCGCTCAGACAGGAACAGGGAAAACTGCTGCATTCCTGATTGCCGTCTTAACACGTTATCTCCGCACGCCGGAAAAGCGCAATTTGAAACCCGGTACACCGCGAGCACTGATTCTTGCCCCTACCCGCGAACTGGTCATTCAGATTTGCAAAGATGCCGAAGCGCTCGGCCGCTATTGTGGAGATGTTCGCTCTCTGGCTGTTTATGGCGGTATGGATTACAATCGTCAGCGTCGCGAATTGGAAGACGAACCAGTAGACCTTCTGGTCGCAACACCGGGCCGTCTGATTGACTTTGTACGGAATCACATCGTTGATCTGCGTCAGGTAGACACGCTCGTGATTGACGAAGCCGACCGTATGTTAGACATGGGCTTTATCCCGGACGTGCGTACGATTGTGAATCGTCTGCCGGATCGTGACCATCGTTGCACAATGTTGTATTCGGCAACATTGAACGAAACCGTGATGAATCTGGCAGCCATGTGGATGCGTGATCCGGTGCGTGTTGAGATCGAATCGGACAGCCTCGCCACGGATACCGTGCGCCAACTCGTCTATATCGCACGTTCGGAAGAGAAGTTCACCCTCCTCTACAATCATTTGGCCAAATATCCTGATGCACGTACCATTATTTTCTGCAACCGCAAGTTTACCACCGAGCGGATTTGCGAAAACCTGCGCCGCAGAGGAATTCCCTGCGAAATGCTCTCCGGAGATGTCAATCAGGTCAAGCGCTTGAAGATTCTGGAAGCCTTCCGTGCGGGTAACATCCGCACCGTGGTAGCTACAGATGTGGCAGGGCGCGGCATTCACGTGGATGACATTCAGTTTGTCGTCAATTACGACTTCCCCTACGAACCCGAAGATTACGTGCATCGTATCGGCCGTACAGGTCGTGCAGGAAACACAGGCACCGCCATTTCCTTTGCGGATGAAAACGAAAGTTTCACGATTCCCGACATTGAAGCCTACATCAATGAACCCTTGAAGTGCATTATGCCAGAGGAATGGATGTTCGCTGAATTGCCACCGTTGCAACCGCGCAATCGTAAGCATGGCAAGAAGGATGCGCCTCAAGCCGAAGCAGAATCTGTAACCACTGCCACACCGGCAGAAGATACTGTTCCTGCGGATTCCGCCACAGAACCTGCAGAAGCTCCAGTAGAAGTAACGGTTCCAGAAACAGAAGCACCAAACGTTGTGCCTGACGTTACAACAGAAAAACCCACCGATAATACTCCTGCTCCGACAGAAGTTGCAACAACAGAGCCTACTGAAACGGTTGAACAAGCCGTAAAGGCAGAACCACCAGCAACGGTAGGACCTCCGACACAGAAGAAAGCGCCGGCAGTACGTAAAGAAAAATCGGCCGCGAAGACCTCAAAATCGGTTCGTCCGGAACGTGAACCCCGCTTTAAGCCACGTGGTGAAAAGCCGCAACGCAAGGCGAAAGAAGGTTCCCGTGCTCCGCGTTCCTCCAAGCCTGTGGCACAACGTTTTGCCCGTACGCAAGCAGATGGTCCGAGGGATGGTTCGGAGAGCCATCACGCCGCGCCAATTACCATGCGCCCCATTTACACGCCCGGTCATCGTGGACCGATCGCCGATGAATGGACGCCCGGTCAATCGTAGCCAAGGTGTCACCCTTATCCAGAAGGACCGGAGCGTTTATGCTCCGGTCCTTTTTTATTGTAAAAATCTCTTTTCTTCCCAAACGCCGTAACTTTACCTGATATTTGACGTTTATCGGGGTGTATTAACGGTGTAAAACGGTTTAACGTCAAGCCGTACAACACCATAGGGAAGAAAGGAGAAACCTATGGCTCACGTAATGTGTCTGGCAGAGGTTGCGTCTGAAATTATTCGCGCACTACCCTTGGAACAGGAAAATATCCATACTTTTGCAGCGCTTCATCATTTCACACGTGCCGAATTAGAGGTGCTGTATGCTGTCGGGTATCGATTGTTGACAAGCAGCAAACCAACAGAAGCGCAAGCGGTCTTTCGTTCGCTCTGCCTTTTGGACCACCTCACTGAAAAATATTGGTTGGCGTTAGCAGCAGCAGAAGATGCGCTCCATCACTGTGATAACGTACAGACAGCCTTGGATTCGGCGGCTTTTTGCCGGATTCATGGCAGACAGGAGGCCACACCATGAGTATTCACATGATGATGGCTGACCCGCCCGCGCCGGAAGCGTTTGAAACCCATTGGCACATTTTGGATAAGCTGTTAAACACTACGGCACACGCCTTTGATCATTTGGCACTCCGCGATGTAAAGGGAATTACCAATAATGAGATTGAAGCCCTCTATGCAATGGGCTATCACTACTATCGCACCGGGAAACTGGACGCAGCGCTCCGTATCTTCAAAGGTCTGGTCACATTAGACCACCTGGAAGCCCGTTTTTGGTTGGGACTTGGTGGCGTACAACAACGCTTAGAAGCATTTGCAGATGCCACACAAAGCTATGCCATGGCCTCACTTTTAGATATTCACGATCCCCGGCCACAATTAGCAGCCGCAGAGTGTTATCTGAAACTGCATCAGCTTCACGAAGCAGACAGTGCATTACTGGCTTTGGAACGTTTCTGTCCGTATACCGAAGCCTACCACCTTTACCGCGCCAAAGGACGTATCCTGAGGCGTTGTTTGAATGCCCTCCGCCAGGAAGAGGAAGGAGCAACGTTATGACGACACCTATTCACTGTGACACGTTACAGTTAATCCACTATTCCCAACAATGGGGCGTAGACCCGGAATTACCCGCTCTTCACGCAGGCCTTGCCGCCCTCACACCATTACCGACAACTCCTCCTCTGACGATGACTCCCTCTATGCCACACAATAACGGCCCTCTCTTGGATGCGCCCAAAGTTCAAGAAGATACAACATTACAATTGGAAAAACTTCTTGCCAAACTTATGTTGGAGAGCAATGAACAACAGTTGATTGTAACCAAAGAGCGCATCGAATCGCAACAGAGCGAGATTCATCTCCGTCATCAGGAACAGATGGGCAAGTTGCAAGCCAGTCTTGATGAGGCGGCGAAGGCCGAAACCTCCTCACTCATCACCCGTATTTTCAGTTGGGTCTTTACCGCATTAAGTGTTGTCACAGCAGCGGCAGCATGTGTTGCGACTGGCGGCGTGGCGGTGCCGGCAGTCGTCGGAGCTGTGATTGCCGTAGGCATGCTTGCACTCTCCGAAAGTGGGGCTACCGAAGCCCTTACCGAAGCTCTGAGTGACAGTATTAAGGAGTCGTTTGGGTGTGATTCAAACAAAGCAAATATTGGTGCACAGGTCGTTCTAACCTCATTAATTCTCGTACTCTCCGTCGGAACAATGATTGGCGGAGGTCTTGGCGGTGCGGCAACAATGGCCAATCGAGCCATTTCAACCTCTGCACAGATTGCCAACACCGTGCAACGTGTCGCTTCTATCACAAATGGTACGCTTGCCGTTGCGGGAACGGCCACGCAAGGTTACGGTACAGTCAAGCGTTACGAATCAGCACTCTTGCAAGCAGATGCAACCGAAATCTCCAAATTGTTAGGCATCCTGCAATTGACATTGGAAGA
>JAFTHG010000058.1 GCA_017457555.1 Kiritimatiellia bacterium
CGGTAGGCTGTTTCTGCATACATGGGACGTTTCACATCACGCCACAGCGACGCGTCAACCATTCGTCCAGGACACCTCGGATTATGCGCCAACCAATGTTCCAAACGCCCCGATGTCGTAAGCGAACCCAATACCAATGCGCGATAGTGCTTCTCCACTTGCCGTTCTGCAAATTGCCGCCGTAAATCCTCATAAACAGCTTGTGATTTAGCAACTAACACCAAACCCGAAGTGTCACCATCAATCCGATGCAGAATACCACAGGTTAATGCCGTGTCGCCGATGCCTTCCAAAGCAGGATAGCGCGCCAACACTGCAGTGGCTAACGTATCCGTTTCGTCCGCTTGATTCGGTTGACAATCCAATCCGGCGGGTTTATTCACCGCCAGCAACGCGTCATCCTCATAGACGACGTCTACTGGAATGCCACTATTGGGCTGTAACGTTGCCTGAGTGGGTTCTGAGCGCAACGTGTAGGCTTCTCCGGGAAGAATACGGTCGCCTTTAGAACACGGCTTCCCTTGCCGCAACAGTTGCCCATCCTCAAGCCATTTCCGCAAGGTCCGCTTGGCCAACGTACGATAGCGCACAGCAATCCAAGCATCCACCCGCATGCCAGCTTCTTCCGGAGTCGCAATCAATACATTACCGTCACTCATGCCTTCACTTCCAAAATCTGCTGGTGACGCGTAAAGACAAGCTTCATCCGGATCGCTTCTGGCGCATATCCCAACAGCAACGCAAGCGCGGTACGATAGTCCTTCATTTGCCGTTCATACGCTGGCGTAATTTCCAATTGATACGCCGTCTTAAAGTCATAGATAACGGCTTCGCGCGTTTCTGGGAAAAGATGAACACGATCAAATTGACCTGCCACATAGCGAAATCCATGTGCTGAATCCAATTGTACCGAAAACGGTCGTTCTCGCCACAATTCGCAGGGCTCCGATGGTTTCTTGAAAACCTCCGCCGGAACACCCTCAACTGGCAAATCGGTCCATTCAATCTGTGCCAGACGGTCATGCAAGGCAATACCAAAATCACGCGCCTTCCCTGAAGTTTTGCGAAGGATTTCCTGAATCGTTTGCGCCTTAGCCTGCTCGGATGGCAGGGCGACTTCAATCTGCTCACCTACCTCTTCACGCACCCAATCATGCTGTTTTTCGGGTTTAGCAGCTTCGGGAGCAACGCTATCCTCCAACGTGTGCCACCAATTCGGGTCACCATCTTCAAAGACGACCTCGGCTGCATATTCCGTTGCCTGTGAATCATCCTCGGAAAAGGCCCGGTGCA
This sequence comes from Kiritimatiellia bacterium, assembly GCA_017457555.1. Classification (GTDB taxonomy): domain Bacteria; phylum Verrucomicrobiota; class Kiritimatiellia; order RFP12; family DVOR01; genus Spyradenecus. The sequence continues at coordinate 1,294 of JAFTHG010000058.1, forward strand.
CGTTGGGTGCTGCGACAACTGAATAGTTCAAGTATGCGTCTTTCGGTTCGGCAGGTTTTTCCCTTTCGTGATAGTCGTTAGCAAAAAGCCACCCGCCACCATAACGTAATGACTTGGCACTCGCTTCCGGAGCAAAAATAATCTGTTCACGTTCAGCACGGGTAATGGCGACATAGAGCTTACACAAGGCATCGCGCATCCGCGATTCAAAGGCACGATCACGTGCGTTTCGCAAGGCTGGCACGGCATCAATCGTTTCCGATAAGGCCAGACGCTCCATCACCCAGTCGTCCCCTACGTCACATTGCACCTGTTGAGAGCGTACAATTTCGCTATCCAGCACGGTAAAGACCACTGTATAGGTCAACCCCTTTGACTGATGAATTGTCATCAAATTGACCACATTTTTGTCTGCCATGGAGGGAAGTTGAAGTTTCTCCACAGTTTCACGTGCAATAGCAGGCTCAATACATCCTTTTCGGTCTAACGGCTCCAACCCCTTACGGATGGCGTCCAAGGTCGTACGATCCGTATCGGTCAAGCTGGAAGCCCACGTTGATTCTCCCCCAACCACCACGTCCAACCAACGGACAAATCCAGCCTCATGGATCACCTGCATCCACAGATTGAGTGCTTGAGCATCCTGTGCCGCAGTCATCTGCAAATCCGCCGCTATGCGTTGCCACAATGTTGCCCGGGGGTCTGAGAGCCAATGTAGGAGCTGAACAACCAAGGCTCCCATCGGCGTGTCTGCAACACACAATTTACCTTCAATCGCACAGGGCACACCGGCTTGACGCAAGTGATAGAGAAGCCCTTCATCATCCTGAAAAACACTGTTCTTCTCTGCCAACACTGCGATAGAGGCCTGTTTCCCGGAGAGTTGCCGCCAATGCTCTGCAATCCGTCGTGCGACTTCGCGCCGCCAAAGGGCCTTATTGCCTAATCCCTTCGCCTTAACGTTCTCCTGAAAGGCCTTTGGATAACTGGAGAGTTTAGGCAGGTAAGCCATCTGCACATAACCTGCCTGCCGTTCTCGGTTGGGTGACGACGCATGTGCTTTCCACTGTTCTCGCCACACTTCTGCAACAGGTTCCTGCCATGTCTCCATCGGTTTGCCATCGCCCCCTACGTGAAATGGCAAACACATCAAACGGTTGACGAGATGAATCACTGGTGGACACGAGCGATAGGACATCACAAGAGGCGTCCCCTCTGCAATGGCAGGTAAGCGTGTCTGATCGCCAAAGAGTGTCGCATCTCCGCCACGCCATCCGTAGATGGACTGCTTGGTATCGCCCACGTAAAAGAAGGTACTTTCCTGTTCGTCGGCGGCAAGTTCATGTGCCATTCCGGAGAGAATCTGCCACTGTGCCACGCTCGTATCTTGAAACTCATCAATCATCAGATGACGAATCGCCGAATCCAGACGATAGGCAATATAAAAGCGCTGTGCATCGTAAACCGAGAGTTTTCCCCCGACCTGCTTCGCCAGAGTCTTGGTCAACGCCTCAAAAGAGATCAAACCTCGCGCCTCTGTCACCTCTGCCTTGGCTTGCCTCAGAGCCACTAAAGCCCGATATAAGGCACGGGTATGATTAGCCGTCTGAATGACGTCACGTGCAACCAAGTCCTCCCACAGCGTAATCAAACTCTGCCACAACACTGGCGAGAGCGTTGTTTCCTTCTTGTAGTGTATAAACGTATTGCATCTGGCAATTTCAACCAGTTTCTCAAGGTTCAATTCCTTGCCACTTGCCCACACCTTCTTTAGCTGACGAACCGATTCAATCTCCGGGTGATAGCGTTCAAGCATCGTCTGGAGCAGTGTGCGACTGCGCGATGGAAAGCCCTTGTGGGCACACTCGGTATTCAGGCATTCCTGAATCGTCTGACAGGCCTCATTTACCACCCCAGGTTGATGCTTGAGATCGGCACACCCCAGTGCTGCCAAATCACCCCACCCTTTGGGATGGTCGTCCAACAAGGTTTCAAAGGTGGAAAGAAAGGCAACCAAACGCTTTGAAAGCGAATCTGTTGCGGCGGCATCGTCATATTGCACGTCGTAAAGATCCAGCAGCTCGTCCTCCGAAAATTGATCCACCCGACTCAAGGCACGGCGAATACTTTCGTCTAAAATGTACAAGGCTTCGGCACTGCTGGCACCTCCCTCATAGAGTGTGAAGTCCGGATCCAAACCAAGATCATAGGCAAAAAGACGTGCAATCTTTGCGGAAAAAGCATCAATCGTTGAGATTTGAAGCCGTGGCAATGCCTCTAAAATCCGTTCCAGAGCTTCTTCACGTGTCAAACTGAGTGCGCCATTCACCTCAAAGGGCTGCATCACATCCTTGTCATCTGTCAGCCGCTTTACGATTGCCTCAAAGATTTCACGCGTCGCTGCACGTGTAAAGGTCAAGGCACAGATTACCTCGGGTTGAACACGCGCCATCACCAGATGGCAAAAGCGTTTTGACA
>JAFTHG010000059.1 GCA_017457555.1 Kiritimatiellia bacterium
ATAGACCCATTGAAATTCTTCTTGGGGAGACTGAGAAATAATTCGAGTGACCTTTACATCTTCAACTAAACTTCCTGTAGCCACGTCCATGTCCATCTTTTCAGGGAATAAAGCCTTGATGACATTTAGTGTTGCTTGTGTCATACGATAATTAATTCGCAATTTATGTCGATAGTCACTACTATTCTGAACCTGACATGATTCTAATATGTCTTGGATGTCAAGAGTTTCAGAATAGATGGATTGATCTTCATCCGCAGCAAAGATTAATTTTGGTGCAGAATTGATTATTTTAGGTAAAACTTCAATTCCTTTCCAACTTGTGGCATGAATATCTTGAGCTTCATCAATCAAAAGAAGCGATTTAGTTTGTCGAGTTTGGTCAACATAACGATCAATTGTACTAACATCAATGTTCGCATTTGAATTTAAACCGCGAATACCCTCTTGGATACATGCAACGAGAGAGTTGGCATAAGTCAAAATTGCGCTTGGAACACCACTTTGTAGCGCTACATGTGCTAATACTACAGATTTTCCCGTTCCTGGATAACCTGTAATAAAATGATTCTTATTGTCGGCTAAGACTTTGCGAATGACATCTTGTTGCTCTGTGTCTAACTTAGAGAATTTGGGTAACCATTCCATGGTGAACTCCTTTGGGGTGAGATTCAAGAATAGAGCTTAAAACTTGCTGTTTTCTTCAAACCGTAGAAGTCGCACAGAACTCTCCTCGGGCCGCGCTTCAATGTTTCTTCCGCTACGCTTTGATTTTAAAAGTTCTGCGATAATGTTTGCAGTTCCAATTTCATTTAGCGAATGTGCTACATGACGAAAACGATCAAGAGTGTGTTCGTCTAACGAGGTTGCATTTTTACTCCACGCATCATAAAGCTTTTTCGCAATACGTTGTGCGTCTTTTGTTTGACCAGATTCATTCAATCGGACCATTTCTACATACTGCAAATCTAAGTCGGATGGATATGCGTCTAATGCTTCTTTTAGGTATTGCTTAGCTTGTTCTGATTTCCAACCAAATGCTCGACTTGCTGCCCAAGAACGATACCAATAAGATGTGTATGTCGGCTTGAGTTGATGTGAGCTTTCCAGTGCTTCAAGTTCAAGTGTTGAATTGTCAGCCTTTCGATAGCATTCTGCTCTTTTAAGTTCTGTTTCATGAACGTTATGCTCACCTGAGTAGAATCGCTTCACGTCACGATAGCAATCTGCGGCTGCCATATAAAACCCATCGTTCTTAAGGGATTGTGCAATTTCTTCAAGTTGTGCACGTGGGGGAATGCCATCATTTTGAAGTGCCGCATACTCTAAATCTCGCTTGGTTTGTGCATGACGTAACTGCTCTTCACTAATCACTCCTGAAGCAACAGGATACTCAAGTTCACCTTTAAACTCTCGTTCATTAATCGTAATCCAATACCGTAGTACTTTGTCCGTGGTCATTTCATAGAAGAAATGGACCTCATCATTGGCAACGGCATCACCATTTTGTAATTCAAATCGAGCACTCCCAAGAGGTCTACTTTTATCACCCGCATAAAGTGGGATTTCAAAAGTTCCAGAAGCCGTATCAATTCGTAAGGTACCCCCTTCAAATTCACGTCTAGTAATAGGTAATTGAGTTTCTCGAGAGATAACTAAGACATTTTCTTTTTCTTCTGCTTGCATGAAAATGCCTTCGCTCAAGATTGGTGTAATGATTGGATGGTTAAGTCCATTCGCATAAAGCGAGGCGATTGCCGCACCACGCGAGACAAGCGAACAAATATCACCACATTCAATAATGTCCGCACCTGAATTAAAGTAAGAGTCTAATTTTGACTTAATTAATGGATTTTTTGCACTGCCTCCGACTAAGACGACTGCGTCAATGTCATTTTTCCTAAAGTTAGCTTTTTTTAGAGCTTCTTCAATTGGTTCAAAGATAGATTGTGTTTCGGTTGAATCCTGTGGTAGTGAAATAAAAGGAGTCATTAGAGCCTGAAACTCTTTGCGAGAAAGTCGAGGAGCCTCTAATGTAAATGAAAGACCTTCAGTTTTGTCCGAAAAATAGAATGGTCGTTCGTTTATTCCAGTTGTACCAGCCTCATATCCTGCACATATCGCACATTTCATTTTTTCAGCTGTAGACAATAATGCGTTTTTGAGTTCAAGTGATGCGGCATGATAATAACTTTCTGTAACGTTTGGATTTGTTTTTTGTATTTGTGGTAGCAATACATCAGTGACGATTTTTTGATCTACATTTCGACCGCCAAGCGCAGTAAAACGTGAGATAGCACAATTTTTTATTAAAAGAGAATCTTTCCCCATAAGGGACAAAATAGAAATATCGCACGTTCCTGCTCCGAAGTCAAACACTAAAAAGTTCTTCCGTCTCAAGAATGAATCTTTTGCTACAATTTTATTTTCTGTGATGTAGTAAGCGATAGCACCTATAAACGCACCATTAGGTTCATCTAAAAATGAAAATGGCTTTAATTTAATGCCTGCGGCTTCAATGGATTTCTGTAATCCAGTTCGTTGATTTAATGCGAATGATGCAGGAACTGTAACAAGATATTCTACTTGTTTGTTTAATTCTTTTGCTTTTTCGTCAATCTGCTTTTTTAAGAAAGCAAAAAATTCGCGAGTTGCATCTTCTGGAGTTTCAATAATAGCGACATTTTCATTTTTATATTTTTTTCGAGACAACATCGTTTTAGGATAAACCATTGATGTCCCAACATTCATTTTAAATTCTGTCCACACATTAATTCCTATGCGAAACTTTCTGGCATCTAAAAGACGTTCTTTTGCACCTTTGCCAAAAACTAAACCATCCTTCTTACTGTATGCAATTACAGTGGGAACAATATGACTTTTTAATCCATCCACATCGCTTGGACCATCTGATTGCGTGATTTTAAAGGGGTCTGCGCGTAGACATTGATGTTCTTCATCATACTGTAGCATTGTTACCGTCGTATTGGAGGTGCCAAAGTCAATTCCAACAAAAAGTTTCTTTTCAAAAAGATTTAAGACTTCCGGGTGATGCTGTGGATTCAAAATAAAATCCAGCGAATCGTTTGGTTTTTCTAAATAGACGACTTGTTTTTCTTTATTTTGTTTTTTCAACAACTCGTTTTCTTTTTTTAATTCAGCGATCTTTTTTTCAGCATTTTGTACACGTTTGTTTACCTTTGCTTTTGATTTTTCAAAGTTGCGCTTTTCAGCTTTTTCTAAAAGCATATCATTTAAAAAATCATCCATCTCGTACTCCTTTTCAAGAACGCCATCTTCAGGGACAAAGCCAAAACATTCAACGATCACATCTTCTACGTCTGCTTCTGGAAAGATATCTCTTTCATTTAATAGATCATTTGTCAAATATTGATCTAAATCAGAAATTCGACACAGTGAAAACCATGGCTTGTCCGTAATTTGGTTTTCGTCATGTGTTTTGCGTGAACGGTCTGGAAAAATGACCACACACCCACGAATAAACCGTTTATAGTTCTTCGTTGGAGAGCCAACGTTTAAAACTCCAATGGTTTTATCTCGTAGGAATTCAGATAAGGCGATTCGGTAACGGGAAACTTGATCAAAGGGACTACGATCATTTATGGAACCGCCATACATTATCTCTTGTGGCTCTCCAACGCGTCCCTTGGTCCAACGATTTTCTTTTGCGATAATGGATTCTCCCTTTTGAATTCGCTTCATTTCCAGAATGCAAAAGCCTCCAAAATATACAAGTAAAGCGTCTATACTACATGAATTAATCCATGGCGCAAGAATCAGATGGAAAGTGCTTGATAATGGTGATAACTGGGCTTGCAACATTTTTACTAACTTGAATGCATCTTGACATTCGTGTTCTGTTTCAAATTTTTTAGCGCACCAAACTTTTAACATTGTAAAGCTCTCCAGATAACGGGTTACACATCATAATTTGCAAAATTCAAATTAATGAAAGGAGATCTACCCACAGCTTCTGTAGAGCTGCGTTGAGGATTTGGGTAAGTTGTTGTGCCGATGGCATAAAAAGACACCTCCTTTGTGCTTTCAAGGGAGGTGCCTAGGAATGACCTTACAACGATAACACAAAGGAGGCGAAACTGCACGGGCAGTGCCTTATTTGTGCGTCGTTGTAGTAGGGTGAAGTTTCCTAGGCTTTCCCTTAACGCAATAGCCGGAGTTGAACTCCGTATGGAAGACATTGGTTGGTGACCAATGAACATCGCAATACTACAATAATATCAGCAGGATTGTCAAGCGGTTTTACCCGGTTAGGGATGGGTTTTAGTGTGG
>JAFTHG010000060.1 GCA_017457555.1 Kiritimatiellia bacterium
GGCGTGCCCCGCACGCTGGCCCAGGCAACCGCACTGCTCGAGCGCGGTGTTCAGATTGACCATGTGGTTTCCATTGAGATTGAAGACAGTGTGATCGAGGGTCGTATGACCGGCCGGCGCGTCTGCGGCAACTGCGGCGCCAGCTACCACATTGTTGCCAATCCCTCGAAGGTCGAAGGCAAATGCGATCTGTGCGGCGGCGAGCTGATGATCCGCAAGGACGATGCACCGGAAACGGTCCGCAGAAGACTTGTGGTTTATCACGAGCAGACCGAAGTTCTCAAGGACTTCTATGCCAAGCTCGGAAAGCTGCGACTGGTCGAAGGCAATCAGGCCATCGAAAGCGCATGTGAGGATATCCTCACTGCACTAGGGGCGAAGAAATGATCGCAATCAAAAATGAACACGAACTTGAGTCCATGCGTCAGGCCTGTAAAATTACCGCGGCAGCCCGTGCTCTGGCAGGGGAAATGGTAAGACCCGGCGTATCGACGAAAGAGATTGACAAGGCTGTTTACGATTTTATCGTCGCTCAGGGCGCGAAACCGTCGTTCCTGAATTATAACGGCTTCCCTGCAAGTGCCTGCATCAGCGTCAATGCAACGGTTATCCACGGAATTCCGGGTGGCTACATCCTGAAAGAAGGCGATATCGTCTCTGTGGACGTGGGTGCGTACTACAAGGGATTTCATGGCGATTGCGCGGCAACTTTCCCCTGCGGCAAGATCAGCGCCGAAGCGCAGAAGCTGATCGATGTTACGAAGCAGAGTTTCTTTGAGGGCATTCGCTTCGCAACCAAAGGACACCGCGTGTCTGATATCTCCCACGCCATTCAGACGTATGTGGAGGCTAACGGTTTTGCAGTAGTGCGTTCTTTCGTAGGTCACGGCGTTGGACGTAAGCTGCACGAAGAGCCGGAAGTACCGAACTACGGTACCGCCGGTCATGGACCCAGACTGCTCAAAGGCATGACACTGGCGATCGAGCCGATGGTGAACGTTGGCACCTATGATGTCAAGGTTCTCAAAGATGGTTGGACAACCGTGACTGCCGATGGTAAGCTCTCGGCCCATTATGAAAATACTGTACTCATCACCGACGGCGAGCCGGAAATACTCACCGTCACTGAAGGACTTTAAGAACTATGGACCCAGAATTACCCGATAATATTTATATTTCGGATGTGGTGGTTTCCACAGCAGGCCGTGATCAGGGAGAGCTGTTCTATGTCATAGACGAAGATCCTGTCTACCTGATGCTGGCCAACGGAAAGGACCGAACCCTGGATAAGCCGAAGCGTAAAAAGCGGAAGCACGTTCAAAAGGTCCTTCGCTCTGAGACCAGAGTCGCCGCGAAAATTCGTTCCGGTGACAAAGTGCTCAACAGCGAATTACGAAGAGACTTGGCGTTCCACGCCAGTCAAATGCAAGCGAACAACCTAGGAGGTTAACAACTTGGCAAAAGACGACGTAATCGAGATTGAGGGCATCGTAACCGATGCACTGCCGAATGCAATGTTCACTGTTGACATTGGCAACGGTCACACCATTCTGGCACACATTTCCGGCAAGCTCAGAATGAATTTCATTAAGATCTTGCCCGGTGACAAAGTAA
>JAFTHG010000061.1 GCA_017457555.1 Kiritimatiellia bacterium
GGATAAGAGCATCACTTGCACAAAACGTCCAAGTGCCGCAAAAAACTCGGCGAGTATGCCTCCTTCAGGTTCTCGAATGATTGTCATTGCTCCTCCTTTGTGTGGATGGAATCAGTCGTGGGATCTGCTTTTGTGCGCCACCAAATCAGTCCCCAAAATAGTTCGTGAAGTATTTCATCGGAATCCACCTCTCTGCGTGACTTTTAGAAGGTCCAGAAAGGAGCCCAGTTACGTTCAATTACAGGGATGTCACGGATTGGAAAGAGGACGAGACCTTTACGCTTTAGGCCTTCCCGGTCATTATAAGCGCTTGAATAAAAGGGCCAGATGCGAAAATAATGCGTTTGTAAGTGTGCATTACCTTGGAAGTCGTAACCATACGACACTTCGTTAGTATAAAAGGGCCAAAAGCGGAATGTGCGTGTATAGAGATTTTCCGTCTTCTGTTCTTTCTTTAACAGAATCGGATAGAGCGCCCACCAACCATCGCGAGAGCCTCGATGCGTCATCCCCCAAATGCGCCAAAACTTCCAGGTGCTTTCTTTAGGATCGGTGTAACGTTCAAAGAGTGGCCACGGACAGCGGAGCAGATGCGCATCGGACGTAGTATAAGAGTAGCGGAAGAAGGGGGGTAAAAGGCCGTAAGTTTGTTCTGATGTTGTATTAACGCGTTCAAAGAGCGGCCACAGCATAACGCCTTTCCCTTGGTGGTTCGGAGCAGTGAAAGTCCGATCATTCCAAAAGGGCCATAGGACAAAACGTGCTTCGTAGTTACGTTCTTTCTTTGTACCATAGAGTGGCCACAGTGCCCAACGTGTTCTGTCGTCATCATACTTCAACGAGAAGAAGGGCCACATAAAGTAATCACGCCATACCGCTTGACTGCCACCGGTACGATAGCGCAACCACATCGGGAAGAGACCCCAATAGATGTCTTCAAGTAAGAAGGCTTTCGGCAGATGCCCGTAGATGGGGAAAAGCCCCCAGTAATTTTGTTCATCATCGCGCCCATTGACCCAAAGAGGTGGCAGTGTGAACGAATAATCGCGTGAACGACGTTCGGTAACATCTTCTTCTCGCCAAAAACTCATCAGGATGCGCCAATGATAGGCATCGCCACGCCAGCCACAATGGGATAAGGGCCAAAGGATTTCCATATCTTTGTCGCGTGAATCAAAGTCTGATTTCTCCCATGCAAAGAAGGGGCGAATTGCAAATTTAGTTAACGCTCCCTGTTGGGAATTCCATTCAAAGATTGGTCCCAGACGAAAGCGAAATTCACCGGGAGCATCCGGGGCTGCATAGATACAGGAGAATAAAAGGAGCAAGAAGAGCGTTAAGATGCGGCGCATGTATCAATCTCAAAATGCGTTTACTATTTAGAACGATTCGTTCATTGCCGAATAGGCGTGACTATCCGTTGAGCAATACTAAGCTGATTGCCATAATAGCCATGCCGGCGACTAAACCATAAAGCGAGTCATGTCCACGGCCATAGGTGCGAGAAGCTGGTAATAATTCATCAAGACTGATAAAGACCATAATCCCTGCAACCATCGCAGATGTCAAACCGAGTAAAAGGGCAGGAGGGGTGAAGGTGGGCGAGCGGTAGATGCACGCTAAAACAAGCCACAACAAAAAGGCCCCGATGGGTTCGGCTAAACCGGAAAGGCAAGACCATACAAAGGCTTTTATCCGACTGCCAGTGGCATAATAAATGGGGACGGATACCGAAATGCCTTCTGGAATGTTATGTAATGCGACAGCGGTCGCGATGGCAACACCCAATTGCGGATGTTCTAATGCGGTAAGAAAGGTGGCAAGCCCTTCCGGAAAGTTATGGATGATGATTGCTAATGCGGTAAAGATACCCATTCGCAAGAGTTTGTGGCGCTGGTGGCGTTGCACTGCATCCAAATGATGTTGCGCTTCAGGCGGTGTTGACGCGGATGCATCCCGTAATTCAGTATATTCGGCTAATGTGTGTGTTTCGTGCGGATTCTCGGTTTCAGGGACGAGTCGGTCGATGAGAAAAATCAGGGCAATCCCACCAAAAAACGCAAGAAGCGCTAATAATGTAGCCGGTTTTTCTGCGATATTTCCGCTGATAATTTCTTGGATACCGCCCGGTAAGAGTTCCATAAAGGAAACGTAAAGCATTACGCCTGCAGACAATCCCGTGCAAACAGATAAGAAACGCGTACTTGTTCCTTTGGAGAAGAAAGCAAAGATAGCACCGATTCCAGTAGAAATACCAGCGATTAAGGTTAGAGCAAAGGCTGAAATCAGGTTTTCCACGACAGGAACTCGGCGGTAAGGTGTGTATTAACGAAATTTCAAACGGTCTTGCACAACAGCAGGCAATGCAATCGCTGCGGTGTCTGTTCGCAATGGACGTTCGCCCAATGTGATGGGTAAAAAGCCGTGTTCAAAAAAGGCTTGATTTTCGTGTTCTGTCCATCCGCCATCCGGACCAATCGCAATAATCGGGAAACCGCTACGTTCCGATATTTCTGGTTGGATCTTTGCTGGATTTGCAAGGAGTCTTAAGGTGTCTGTCTTTGGAAGAGCATCCCACAAATCACGCAATTTAGGCAAGACGATTAATTGTGGAAGATGCGTACTTTTCCCTTGCATCAATCCATCAATGAGAACGGGACGGTATTCTGCTTCGCGCAGAAGGTGCCTGGAAAAATAGCTTTTCTCAACCTTTTGAGCACCCACAACATAGATGTTTCGTACGCCCATCGCAGCACTTTGAAAGAGAATGCGTCGCAATGAGCGTGGGCGTGGGAGTGCCAAAATTAAGTCATACCATGGTGCAGGAGAAGGCTCTGTGCAGGTTACGTCAAACGAAACCGTAGTCTCAGTAAGCGCAGTAACCATTGCAACGCCTTGGAGACCATTGATAATTCCGATGCGAAACGTGGAGCCAGGCTCGGCATGTAAAAATGTTTTGATATGCTTCGCCCGCACATCTGAAAGTGTACAACTTCCAGATGTTACCTCATTTGCATCAATTAGAATGAGGTTCATTCAATGCCTGTCAGGTCGTTACCTAATTGAGCCAAGTCAATCGTTCCTTGATAGACTTCGCGGACGGGACCGGTTAATGTTAAGCCGGTGCAGTGATTATTGCGCCAATCGGCGTCAATATTCAGGATAAATCCACCACTTGTACGCACAGCTACGGGCAAGGAGCCGTTATGTGCTTCAACAGTGGTTACTGCGGCCGCCACGGCACCTGTTCCACAGGCACCAGATTCGGCTTCAACACCACGTTCATACGTTCGCATACTTAACCGGTTAGATTCACGTAAAGCAACAAAGTCAACATTCACACCTTCTGGAGCAAATGTCGGATGCAGACGGATGGCACGGCCGAGCTCTGCGATGTCTATCGCCTCTGGACTTTCTGTATGAACAACAAAATGAGGTACACCGGTGTTGATATAGTCGCCTTCAATGACTTGTCTATCAACTGTAATCTTGATGCCGTAAGACCGTGCTGTTGGTTCTGGCATCCAGACTTTGACGTTACAATCGTCTAAAATTTCAGCATCCAGTAGACCACATGAGGTTTCCATTGTCATGGAGCGTTTCGCTGCACCAATTTTATGGGCGAACCATGCGGCACAACGTGCGCCATTACCGCACATGTCGACTTCTGTACCATCAGGATTCAAGAAGCGCATCCGGAAATCTGCACGCTTGGATTTTTGGATTAAGATGATGCCTTCGCATCCAATACCTGTTCGGCGGGCGGCCAAAAGACTCATTAAAACGTAATCTTGCCATGGCACTTTCTTTTCGCGATCGTCCAACATCACGAAATCATTAGCAGCACCATGCATCTTTGTAAAGTGAAGAATCATATAAACTCTCCTTAAAACCCAGCGATTATACCATAAATTCAATCTCTCCTGTATTATTTTATTGTAGGGTAAAATAAGGTGAATATTGCACAATATAACCGCGAGGGTAAGAAGAGTGACTTTCAGAGGAAAGAATGCCGAAAAGGAAAGAAGAAGGCTTATCATCCTACGCCCCCCGGGGGGCGACGCGCCAAAATGAAAAAAGTCAGCAATTCCGCTA
>JAFTHG010000062.1 GCA_017457555.1 Kiritimatiellia bacterium
ATGACGAAGAGCTTGACGTAAGCTTCTGCTCCCCGCTGGTGCTCGGCGGGGCGCTTCTAAACAAAGCATTTAAATAACCAAACCACAGACAACCCCGCCGACCACATGGCCAAAGTCTAATTAACTCCTTTTGGCAGCCATGTGGTCGGCTTTTAATTTGAACTATGAAACGTCTCGATACGCGTCTGCCAGTTTCTGAGGAAGAGCGTTCTCGGCTTGAAGAACGGTGCCGAGAATACGCTTCCAGCGCACTCTCCATACATCAACTCAACAAGGAAGCCAAGAAGCGCTTCGCGGCCGTATCGCCGTATGGCATCGACGGCATTAAGCGGCACAATACGTCTGGAGATCGCATTCGGCCATTTAAAGGATCAGCCAACAATGCGATACGTTGGGCAGACACCATCGCGGATGCCGAACGCTCAATGGCGATTGAGATCGCGCGACGCGTGAATCGCGTAGTACGCCCGATCGCGGCAGACGAGATGTCTACGCGCCACGCAGCTGCACTCACCAAACTGATTGACTGGGGCATTTCAGCACTCGGAAACGAATGGTATCACCAACTCGAGATGGCAGTCAACTATGCACTGATTGACACTCCGGCGATTGCACTCTTAACTCTGGATTGGCAGACGCGCACAATTCCCGGTCCACGTGTGGCGCAGAAGGACCAGGTGGCAGCCGCACTTCTCAGCGCACTCTCTGACATTTCCGCTGACGATTTGGATAATGCAATTCTCATTGGAGATATCCCCGAACGCATTACCGTGGCGGCCGCAACGATTCTCTCTACGTCCACGGAGACAGCCGAACGTGTACTGCTTGCATTCACGGAAGATAATCAGGTGGAATATATCGCACGCATTGCGCGCGAAGAAGTCCCAGCGCTCAACGCATGGCAATTTGGCACCGAGTTCCTGATTCCTTCAAAGACGCGCGACTTTCAATTCCTCTCGCCGTGGTATCGCGTTGAGTGGGTGAGCATTCCGCGATTGTATGACTTGGCCGAAGCGGGCGGTTGGTCCAATGAGTTCGTCGAAGAGACCATTAAATGCAAGGGCCAGTCGCTCAATCTCGCCACAAATGACACCTTCCGCATCAGCGACGATTATCGCGAGATGGTGCAATTATGCTACGCTTACACAATTGACGAGACGGCTACCGGCGAGACTGCACGTTGGCAAACAATCTTCTCGGCGGCGCCAGGTTTGACTGCTTGCGGACGCGAGATTGTGCGTATCAATAAGGCTAAATGGCCGGCCGTACTTCTGACGCGCGAACGTAACTCCGATAATCTGCTTGACTCTCGCGGCCTGGCATTACTCGCCAGTCCATCGCTTGACTTGGCTAAGAAACTCGTTGACACTGGGAGCAACAATGCTATCGTCGGAGGCCTGCCGCCGGTGCTCTCGCGTGGCAATGGCGAACAACAGATCTCACTCAATCCACTTGCCGCAATCAAACTGCGGTCGAACGCTGAATTGAAGTTCTTGCAGCCACCGGCGTATCCAGCGCAGGGCAACAATGAAGTCAATCGCCTTAAATCTGAACTCTACGACTATTTCGGCATTGCCACAAAGGATTCAGACCCTGAAGCGATTGCCACCCGCCGTCGCCACCGTATGGCCACGTTTATTGGCGTGCTGCGCGACCTGTACATGGCGTTGTTGTCACTGATTCAGGCGAACGCCTCCGACGCACTCTTGGCCAGAATCCTCGGAAATGATGCGACTCTTCCAGGCATTCGCACAGATATTGACGGCCACTTCACGTTGACGCTTGAATGCAATGTGGACGATCTGATTACCGAAAACGTCATCAAGAAGATCCAAGTGTTCGGTCAGATCATCGGAACACTTGACCGTCAGAAGGTTGTCGACACCGCACCCATTATGAAGTCGGCCATCCGCGCATTGTTCCCTGATGTATCTGAAGATGCGTTGCGTGCCGTTGAAGATGCGACTCAAGCCGATCTGAAAGACGAAGAAGCGAACTTCATTAAGATTAAGGCAGGATTACGGCCACAGATGAATGTTGAAGGTGGCTGGAATTATGCAGCGCGATTGCAATTTTGGCAGGAGCAATTACAGCAGAACCCAACCGCGATTGAAGAGATGTCGCCCGAAGCGCAAGCCTTCGCACAACAGTGGATGCAAGCCTTGCAGCAGCAAGACCAGCAATTTGGCGCCAATGCTGAACTCGGACGCACTGGCGCTCTGGACGTTGAACCTATGGCTTAAGAGAGGATAAGACAATGGCCATCACTTTTACTGAAACGAAAAAGAAGTCGTTAGAAGAACGCCTCGCAGAACGTCAGCGTCAAGCGATTGACCGCGCAAACGCTGTAAAGGAAAGTGCTTACAATAATCGCCTCGCGGGAATCGGACTGGAGGACAATCCCGGCGCAGCCAAGCTGCACGGTCAGCGCGAACTTACCGCTAAGACGGGGCCGAATGGAAAAACCTACCTCTACGATAAGGATGGCAACATCACCGTCGGGACCGACTTTCAGCGCGCAATGGCGCCAGACGAGTACCGGAAGCTTGAAACTGAAGAAGGTCGCAGCGAAGTCTATGCGCCGGAGAACCGCGTGCGCGGCGTGAGCTATGTTGGAAGTCAGCAACTCGATCCGCGCGAACTTGCGATAAAGGCGCGTGAGCGTGCACTTGAGCGCGCCGGTATGACCGACATGAAGGCGATTAACAAGGCGCTTCAGATGCGCCGCAATATCCGTTCGGCGATGGAAGCAGAAAGCGGTCCGAGTGCCGCACAGATGGATGCAGCCAAACGGTGGAATCTTGAACGCACGTTTGGCGGAACGCATGGCGCAAAGGCACGCGTGGCGCAGATGGGTATCGACGATGCTCGTCGCCAAGCTGAGCGCGACCAGGCACTCACACTCGCCGTCCTAGGCCACGACAAGGATCGTGACGTTGTCAAGCTTCAGAATGAGGGTAATCTTACCGTTGAGACGCAGCGCGGCACGAACGCCGTCGACCTGGCTAAACAGCAGGGCGCAGACAATCTCGCCGTCGCTAAACAGCAGGGCGTAGATAATCTCGCCGTGACCCAAGCTCAAGGCACGAACGCGCTAAATGTCGCCAAGCAGCAGGGCGCAGACAATCTCGCAGTAACACAAGCACAGGGCACAAACGCACTAAATGTTGCCAAGCAGCAGGGTGCCGACAATATTAAAATCGCCGAGATGCAGAGTGCAGACGCTGCAAGGGTTAAGGCGGCTGAGCACGTTAAGAACATAGAGAAGCGCTCGAACGATATTCTTACGCTAGCCGCTAAGTTCATGAACAGGGGATCTGCCAGCGCGGAAGACAAGGCTCTTCTTGTTTCAATCGTCAATTCGTCCAGTCTACCGAATGACTTTAAGCAAGCTCTTTTTCAGAATCCGGACAACTCCAATCTTGCGCCAGTATTCGAGGCGCTCATTGGCGATGCAAATCGTTACCGCGCCGAAATTGGCCTGCCCCCGATCCAACTCAACAGCCAACAGGCCAATAACCAGCCTGGTCCGATCATAAATATCTAATCACCACTTTAATTATACAATTTGTTACATATTCACCAAGAATTACCGCGTTTTCAACATGTGGAATACAGTTTCAGTGAAATTGATCCTCGGTTTCAGTGAAATTGAATTGCAGTGAGCTGGGAAAAGGCTTGCAGAGTGCTCTTATTTAAGGTAGTCTATTGGTAGCAAGGATTGATTGAGGAGATGCGATGATGATTAGCCGCAGAACTTTTTTGACGTTGACGGGTGCTTCATTGATTACGGCACCGCAGCTGTTGCGTGGTTTTGATGTTTCGGATGGGGAGGTGCAGGGGGTGGAACCTTTGTGCACGGCTTCGGGGGCGCGGCCGAATGTGATTTTGATTCTTTGCGATGATCTGGGTTGGGGGGATTTGGGTCAGTTTTGGCAACGGGGGCGTGAGAGTGCACTTAAGATTCAGACACCTAAGATTGATGCGGCGATTTGTCAGGGTGCGATGATGACGAGTGCGTATACCACTGCGCCGGTGTGTGCGCCTGCGCGAGCTTCGATGGTGACGGGTAAGCATCAGGGGCATTGCACGTTGCGCGATAACCGCTTTGACTGCCCGATTGATCCGCGTATGACGATTGGCACGGTAATGCAGCAGGCCGGGTATACCACGTGGCATATTGGCAAGTGGGGCATCGGCGGTGGTTATCAGGGGGCTGCAGGGCATCGCGCCATGGCGTGTGCGGCTGGTTTTGATTATTCTTACAGTTATCCGGCACACATGCATGGGCACTCGTTCTATCACAGTGAATCGGACAACATTGACTCCATTAATGGATCGCCGATTTTAGAAAATGTGTCAGCGGCGGTGTATCACACACCGGAACATTGGTTGAAGGGGCTTTCGACACCTGTTTCGGGAACTGATTTTGCGGTGGATAGTGGTGATGGCACGGCTTCGGGGCGTGGTGTCTATTATCGCCGTCAGATTTGCAATGCGGAGGTGCAATACTGTTATGATACCGACCTCTTTACGGCAAAGATTAAGCAGTTGATCAATACGCATCAGGCACAGAATGATGGTAAGCCGTTCTTCTGTTATGCCTGTTATACCACGGTGCATGGCTCGGGCGCGCGCAGTGATGGTTCGGTAAAGAATCAGGCCTCATTTCACATCCCCGGTAATGCTTATCCGGCGCTTGACGGGACGGACACAACGTGGGGCGGTGGCGCAACATGGGAGAAGGATGGCTCGGGGCATTTGACCTCTATCAAGAGTACTGCAGAGACCGCAAATACGGTTTTCCATGCCAATTATCCGGAAGATGAATTTACACCGGCTCAACGGCGGTATGGCACGAATGTGCAACGTCTGGATGATGCTATGGGTGATTTGCTTAACTTTCTGAAACTCAAAGGCTTGGATGAGAACACGCTCATCCTCTTCACCTCGGATAATGGTCCGGCGGGTGAGAACTTGCCAGGCGCATGGGGCATCAATTGGGTGCGGAATGGGTATGACTCCAATGGCCCCTTTGAGGGTATGAAGCGGTGGAGTTATGAAGGTGGATTGCGCGAACCGACATGGGCACTCTGGCCAGGTAAGATTGTGCCGGAAGCAGCCGGTAAAACGCCAAAGACGATTGATTTCCCCTTCCAATTCCCCTCGTGGATGGCAACACTTGCGGATGTGGCCGGTGTGCCACAGCCTGCTGCGTGTGATGGCGTCTCCATCCTGCCGTCGTTGACGGGGTCTGGACGTCAGTTGCCCACGCGAGTCTACACGGAGTATGTTGATGGCGGATCTGGACAGGGCTTTGATTTTGAACAGATGGTGCGCGATGGCGATTACGTGTTGGTGCGGAATAGTGGCAAAGATGGAGGGAATGTTGAACTCTACAATGTGGTGACCGATATCGGTCAGACGACGAACCTTGCGACAGTGGCAGCGCATGCTGACAGAGTGCGTTATATGTCGGATCTATTGAAGACGTGCCGTATTCCAACAGGTAAGATGGTCGCCGCGACAGGGTGTATTGAAGCCTATGCAAGTGGAAGTGCCGGTCGAACGGCTCGCGACGCTGATGCCGTCCCGGCAACGCCATGCCCGGGAGCGATTTTACCGAAGTGGCAGGGGCGTTTGTACTATGACGGAGCAGAAACGTGGCCTTGGGTTCCGAATTTCCGCACACTTCTGCCGGAAAGTGGCTTTACTGCGTCCAATTTTGAAGAGATTGAAGCAACCTTGGGCAAGCTAAAGGGAGCTTATGGGCTCTCATTGCGCGGATGGATTGAGGTGGCCGAAGAGGGCGAGGTGACCTTTACGGCGACACATTGTCCGAAGGGGTGCCATGTCTGGGTCCATGAAGCACACATTATTGACCGTGAAGCAGGGGACTGCGACAATGTGTCAATCTCCATAAAACTGGCAAAGGGACGTCATCCCGTGCGGATCTATCTGGTGAAAAAAGAGGGTGCCGATCGCGGAACCGTGACGTGTGCAGGAAACCGCCTTGTCTAATGCACAGTGGTTAAACCAAATAACAGCGGTGGTAGCAATGCCACCGCTGTTATTTTTAAAAGGCACGCTATGCGTGAATGAGCCGCTGTGCGGAGGGAAGAGGCTCGCTATATGTGAATGAGCTGCTGCTTGGAGGAAGAGAGCGGCTTACTCGACGAGTTGGACGGTGGGGGATTCGTTGAGAAGGGCACGTAGGGTGAGGATGGCCCAGAGGGTGTTTTCTCGCGAGGGGGCGTCCCAGTGTCCACCGGTGGGGGCGATCTTCTGGGAGTTGATGAGTGCTAATGCAAGTATTTCGCGCCAGTTTTCGGGAGGATTGGTGCGTGGGATGTCACGCTGGAGGGCGAAGAGACGTTTTGGGGACCGGATGGTGTGTTCTACAGTGGCGGTGAAGTTGGTGTAACTTTCCATTGGCTCGGGGGGCGGCATGGCGTATTCCAAGGGGGTAATGTCGCAACGGTAGAGTTGGAAAGGGGCCTCTTTGGGATTGGTGAGGGCGTAGCGTTGCAGGAGATTTTCAATACGGTTGGTGGCGGGACTTTGTGTGATGAGCCAGCGTTGGGCACGGTCAATGGCTTCCTCGGCCTCCTGTGCGATTGAGAGGGTGAGCTCGGCCTCGGTTTGTAATTTGAAACTGTTTACTTCGGCGGAGGAGAAAAGGGGCAGTAAGAGCCCGGTCAAGAGGAGCAGAAGGGTGTAAAAGGGACGTGTCATGGCAGGACTCGTTTCTCTTAATAGATGCCGTAACGCTTGGAAACAAGGGCGTTCGGGAGTTCTTTTAAGAAGCGGGAGGGTTTGAGGTAGAGTGTACCGCCGTTGTTGGCGAGTCGGCGTGTAGCGGGGACGCAGAGGAGTAAATCGTCTTTGGCACGTGTAATGGCGACGTAGAAGAGACGGCGTTCTTCGGCTTCTTGATTTTCGGCGAGGGCTTTGGCGCTGGGGAACATATCGTCATTGCACCACAGAATAATGACGAGTGGCCACTCTAAACCCTTTGCCTGGTGAACGGTGGTGAGACGGATGCCCGGATTATCGGCCATTGCCTGAGCTTGCTCGGCATCAACATTGGTCATCAAGGCAACATCGTGGAGGAAATTTGCTACCGGAGCGCCACGTTCAAATTGGGCAGCTAAGGCGGCGATATCATCGTAACGTTCTTCAGCATTGTCAAAAGTGCGCTGTAAGTAGGCCTCGTACCAGGTGTTTAGAAAGGCGGAGACGGCACGATTGCCATTGTATTCCAGCTGTTCTTTGTGGTAATCGCCGATAAGGGCATCGATGATTTGCCAATCACTTTGCGCCTTTTTGGGGATAAAGGAGAGGAGTTTCAGACGATCTGTTTCGCGGCTCCCATCGAATTGTTCGCCCATTTTGTGCCAAATCTTTTCGGCAGTCTTGGGACCAACACCTTGTAGCAGACTCATCATGCGCTGAAAGGCAAACATATCGGTACCGCCACTGCAAAAGCGCAGGTAGGCGATGACATCTTTGGCGTGGGCACTTTCAAAGACGCCTTGGCCAGAGGTGAGTGTGTAATCGATACGTTGGCGGCGCAATTCCATTTCCAATTCAATCACATGGAAGTGTGAACGATAGAGCACGGCAATGTCGGTGGGTGCGTAACCGGCGTGCAGGGCGCGTAGAATGTGCCGCATGACAAGCTGGGATTGTTCACCGGCATCACGCAGAAACGCAACCAAGGGGCGATTCTCTGAAGGTGCACGGGTGGCCTTCAGGGTCTTTTGAAACTGCTCCGGATTACCGGCAATAGCGGCATTGGCAACATCGAGGACTTCGGGGACCGAACGGTAATTACGTTCCAGCTTGATGATTTGACAGCCTTGCCAGCGCTTGGGGAAGTCCATAATGTTGCGGAAATCGGCACCTCGCCATGAGTAGATGCATTGAAAATCATCGCCAACAGCCATCAAATTACGGTGGTAGGAGGCCAAGAGGTCAACGAGTTGAGACTGAATGGTATTGGTGTCCTGATATTCATCAACGAGAACATAGGCGAAATGCGAACTGTACTCGTGCAGGACGTCAGGATTTTCTTTAAAGAGTTTGAGTGTCAGCACGAGGAGATCATCAAAGTCGATTGCATTGGCATTGCGTTTGGCTTCTGCGTAATCCCGAGCGATGGCAAGAATAACTTCCGGGTCTATAGGATCATTGAAAGCTGTTTGTTCAATAACAGTGCGGAGATCATTCTGTGTGTTGGCGGCTTTACCGATTAATGCTGCAAGGACCTCTTTTTTGGGAAAATGTTTCGTATCGGTGACGCGTGCTTTGAGCGCTTTAGCGATGAGTCCTGTGGCATCATCGCGATCTAAAATCAGAAAAGAACGCGTGTAGCCAACTTTTTCTGCATGGCGACGTAAGATCCGATGACAAACATGGTGAAAGGTGCCGGACCAGAGGTTGGAAATGGAGGGGCCGACCAATTTTGCAGCACGCTCTAACATTTCATGAGCGGCACGATTCGTAAAAGTGAGTAGGAGGATATTTTGCGGGGAGACACCCTGTTCAATCAGGTAGGCGACTCGATAGGTGAGCGTGTGCGTCTTTCCTGTGCCAGCGGCTGCAAGGACAAGCAAGGGGCCATCCGATGCGGTGACGGCTTGATATTGTTCCGGATTAAGGAGGCTTTGCCAGTCGGTCATAGTTTTCCTGATAAATCGGTGTGGGTAAAGGTTGCACGTTTTGTTTGGACATGTTCAGTATAACAAATCCGTGTAGATGTTCACCCAAAATAAAAGCGTCGCAGGTGCGACGCTTTTAAAGTGTGTGGAGAAGCGTAAACTTAAGCTTCAGGCATCGTCTTACGAAGACCCTGACCACGATCGCCTTCTTTCCACTGACCGCGCTTGATCAACAGGTCAATGCGCTCAAAACGCTTGAGCACGTTGCGTTTGGCTGTGATTTTGCCCGATCCTTTAAGACTTCTGTGCTGGCTCATCTGTGAACCTCCTTAACGTTGGTTAGGGGGTCGGAACCCCGCTTAAATAAAATGTGCCGATAAGATAACAGAAAATGAGACGAAATGCAAGTATTTATTTTTTTAAAAGGGTTAGAAAAGGGGGAGTTTTGAAAGAAAATTTCTCAAAAGTGGCGTTTTTCAGGGGGTGTTTGCAAAATAGAATTCACATATTCGTGTTTTCTTGAGGATGACGCAATAAAAGTATTGGAGAGGCGATATAAATGAGTGTGGAGACAATTTATTTAATAAAATACGACTATTTCAGGTTTTTTATTGTGTAAATTAAAATAATTACAAAAGCACTTGCAATTTATTCTGTAAGTAGAGTATACTATGTGCCGTGAAAGGGAAAGAGTCCCTGATAGAACGTAAACAACACAAGGAGAGAAACAATGGAACTCAAAGGCAGCAAGACCGAAAAGAATCTCTGGGATGCATTCGCTGGAGAATCTCAGGCCCGTAACAAATATACCTACTTTGCTTCTGTGGCTAAGAAGGAAGGTTACGTCCAGATAGCCAAGATTTTCGAAGAAACGGCAAATAACGAAAAGGAACACACCAAACTGTGGTTCAAGCATCTTGAAGGAATCGGTTCAACCATTGACAATCTCAAGGCCGCTGCGGCCGGTGAAAATTATGAGTGGACCGATATGTATAAGCGTATGGCTGAAGAAGCGGAAGAAGAAGGCTTCACAGAAATTGCTCGTCAGATGCGCGCAGTTGCAGAAATCGAAGCTCGCCATGAAGAACGTTACAATGCTCTTGCCAAGAATGTTGAAACCGGAGAAGTCTTTGTGCGTACCGGTAAGAATCGTTGGGAATGCTTGAATTGCGGTGCGATCGTGATTAGCGAAAAGGCTCCGGAACTTTGCCCCGTGTGCAAGCATCCCCGTGCATACTTCGCTTTGGAAGCAAAGAACTACTAAGTCGCGTTGCGAATGCGATAGATTTAAAACGGCACAAATTCAGTTTGTGTCGTTTTTTGTTTTAGATATGCGTTTAATAGGGGTAGCGATTGAATTGTAGGTGTAAACATATAAAAAGAGAATACTTTTTTATTGAGCTTGGCGTTATAATAAGAGTTGTTGTGCTATTATTAGTAGTATGAAAACGTTTGCATTATCACTTCTGCTTGCGCTCACGTTGCCTTTGATGGCTGCTGTGGGCAACACTGTGTCTCAAGACGTATTGCCGAAAGTGTGGTTATCCGGGGAAGCGCCTCAAGCGTGGCCAAGCGATGATCTGTGGCTCTTTGAATGTTGGGCAACGTGGTGCAGACCTTGTGTTGCCGCGATTCCGCACATGGAAGCGATTTGGAAGGATGTGAAGGATGAGTCAATCCGGATTGTCGGCGTCAATGTGGGAGACCAGAAGACAGCAGAGCAATTGAAGGCTTTTTTGGCGAAACAACCCACGCCACCGACCTATGCGATTGCGATTGATGGTGATGGGTGTTTTGCAGAAGCGATGGGTGTTCGTGGGATTCCAACAGCTTTCGTTGTGCGTAAAGGTAAAGTGGTTTGGCAGGGACATCCAAATAAGTTGACGGTAGGAATACTTCGTAAATTTGCTAAATCGGAGTCCGGCGTGACTACGCGCTAAACGACGGTAACATTGTAAGCACATTCTTCAGCCCACGATCTCGTGGGCTTTATTATTTAAGAAGGTGAAGGCGTATGGTTACGCCATTGACAAGCTGCTTTTGTGGTATCTGAATCTGATGTATAGGGAACTTACTTTCTGGTGTTATACAGTAGCTCTTAAAACACTACAGGCAGCCGACGGCTGCCTGTAGTTGTATTGAGTTCAAGTATTTGAAAAGTTCAGTTCAGATGACGTGTACCGTCTTGTGACCAGGGTTGACACCACCGATGATGACGGGTCGTTCACCTGCTTCTTCGAGCGCCTTGAGTGTGGCACCCGCATCAACCGAAGAGACGATGAGGATGAAACCGATGCCCATATTGAAGACGCGGTACATTTCTTCCTTGGCAACATTACCCTTTTCGCCAATGAACTTGAAGACCTGAGGCACTTCCCATGAGGCTGAATCAATGGTGACGTCTACATGCTTAGGCAGTACACGCGGAATGTTGTCATAGAAACCGCCACCAGTGATATGAGCCATACCGTGAATATCTACACCGGCATCCATTACCTTTAGAACGGGTTTCAGGAAGCTCTTATGCACCGCTAAAAGGGCATCTGCGCAAGTAGTCTCGGTGCCGGGCAACAGATCTTCCGGCTTAAGCCCCTCTTGTTCAAATATAACTTTACGGGCCAGGGAGAAGCCATTGGTTTGCAGACCGCCAGATGGCAAACCAATCAAGACATCGCCTACGGCAATCTTTTCACCGGTAATGACCTTGTCTTTCTTCACTTGGCCGACAATCGTACCGACCAAATCATATTCGCCAATGGGATAAAGACCGGGCATTTCAGCTGTTTCACCGCCGAGCAATGCGCAGTTATTTTCTGCGCAAGCGATGCAAAGACCTTTGACAACATCATTGAAGATGGCGGCATCAAAGACGGATGCACCGATGTAGTCCAAGAAGAAGAGTGGCGTGGCGCCCTGAACCAGAATATCATTGACGCAGTGATTCACGATGTCTTGCCCCACCGTGTCATGGCGCCCCGCCATGGCTGCGACTTTCAATTTAGTGCCCACACCATCTGCCGATGCGACCAGAATGGTGTCTGCGCCTGGACTTTGGAATAAACCGCCAAAACTGCCGATGTCACCGATGACACCGGGGGTAACAGTCTTCTTCACCATCTGCTTGATGGTTTCAATACCACTCATTTTCTTGTCGATATCTACGCCAGCTGCGGCGTATGCGCTATTTTTGTTGTCCATAATTGTGGAGTGTACTTTCGTTTAGGAGTTAAAGTAATAATGAGGAGATTAAAGCAACGTTGCGGTGGGTTCATCAAGAGCAATCAGTGCCTTGACAAAGCGAGCTTCTTCGGGAAGTTCAAGGGTGAGCGTTTCAGCGGTTTCAGTGGAAAGCGTCACTACACCGTCCTGGATGACAGCTTCAAGTGTTTTCGCTACGCCAATTAAAGTTGAGGAGTATACGAGATAAAGTCTACCGTTGATCTCCTTTAAGGGGACAGAGGTAGACGAGGTGCCATCGGTGGTGGTGCCACGCACGGTAAGCGTGTGATTGATGGTGTCAATCGCTATAATTTCCAAAGTGGGTGTGCCACAGACATTCATTGCGAAAGCATCGGCAATTTCAGCAGACGTGGCATCGGATGCCATGGCGCCACCTTTTGCAGCATCGTTTAGCCATGTGATGTATTTGGAAATCAACGCAGGATCTTGCCGGGAGGTAGCATCGCCCGGAATAATTGCGGTATCAACAAGAGCCAGCGTTAAATCCTCTGCGGAACCTTCACCAGAGAGTTCAACCGCAGAAAGCATTGTGCCGGAGGACGGAGCGGTCACAGTGATGGGGGCTTCATTGTTAAGTGTAACATCGAAGGTGAGGACGCCATTGTTGAGGTATCCTTTCGCAGAAACGTTAATTGCGGTATCTGCTGTGGCAACCACGGAACTTGTTACCCAGTTTTGTGTGGTGCCATCTGCGATTAAGATGGTGCCATCTGTATCTGCAGCGAGTGCCAGTTTTTCAGCTTTGACTTCTTCGTAAAGCGGTGTTTCGTCCGGGAGGGTGAACGTAATTGCAGTCGTGAGCAACACGACAGAGCCGGCTTTGATTTCAGAAGCGTCCACGATGGAAACGACTTGTGCATTGGTTAACGTTTCGGTCAAAGGTCTATTGACGGTGATTTGTGTCGCTGCACAGAGTGGAAGAGTCAACAACAGGCTATAGAGCAGGGTTTTCTGTTTCATCGGAATGCATCTCCTTGTGGGCAGAGGACTCTTAAAATGCGCGACATGACGTCTATTAGCGATGTCGAGCCAGTTAAAATCTGTTCCGCATGCGGGCCTATGGCCGCCAAAGGAACAGGGTTAAATGTGTGACCGCGTGTGCTGAGGTCTTCAATGTTGCCGTGGTCTGATGTTAGAACGAAAAGCGTGTCATCATCCAAACCCTGCAACAAGCCTTCCAGACAGGCGTCTAAAGATTTCAAAACGGCTTCTGCTCGTTCACGATTTTGGGAATGACCGGCGATATCGGTTAAAAAGTACTCAAAGAGTGTGAAGTCGTTTTCTGCGGCAATTGAGAGGATTTGATCTGCTGCAATGGTTGGCGTGATGAGGGGGCCCGTATAGCCTTTGGGAATGACTGCTTCGCGTGTCAAATCATGCAATACAGCGCGACCGGCAAGCATATCGCGTTGGTAACGGATAACTTCAGGGGTTGTTAATGCCATAATGGTCGTAACACTTTTGAAACGACGCGCAGAAAGTTCATCCGGAGTATCAGCAAAGTAAGCATCTGCGAAGCAAACCTGAAGCCCTCTCCGACGTAATTCCATGAAGATATTGTTTTCCTGAAGCAATTTGCAGAGGGTTGGTCCGGGGAAGCCCTCCTTGTGGCGTCCCATGACTTGTGCGGCATTTACTCCGGTGTAGAGCGTGGCTTGACCTGTTGCAGACTGGGGTAAGCCTGGCACATCTAAACGTGTATCTAATTGAACGGCGGCTTGCATCAACTTACAGAGCGTGGGGCATACTTCCGGGCAGACGGGATTTTTTTCCCCGGCTTCTCCGTAGCCTACGCCGTCAATGAAAACATATAGCACGCGCATAACGCCCTTATCATACCATATAACGCGCGAGCGCGTGAAGAAAGAAATACGCTTTTCAGTACGTTTTTCTACATTAAACGTGAAATAATGGATCGTTGCGAACGTAAATTACTTTAAGATTTCAGCTGTTGGACCATCCGCAATAATCTTTCCGTGATCAATTCGGATAACACGTTGACAATATTTACGAATGTCATTCATGCTGTGTGATACCAGAATGAGTGTCGTACCTTCAGCGAGCAAACCATTGATTCGTTTTTCACATTTGGCTGCGAAACTGGCATCTCCAACAGCCATTACTTCGTCAACCAGAAGGATTTCGGGGCGGATTGCTGTCGCAACACCAAATCCAAGACGTGCTTTCATGCCGGAAGAATACTGATACATGGGGGAGTCAATAAAATCTCCAATGTCAGCAAAGGCGATGATGTCGTCCATTAAAGCTTCCATTTCCTGACACGTCTTTCCTTGTAAGACGCCATTCAGCATAATGTTTTCGCGTCCGGAGAGTTCATGACTGAATCCTGCTCCTAAAGCCAACATCATTGCGATGCGCCCACGAACGTTTAATTCACCGTCAAAACGCCGATAAACGCCGCCGATAACCGATAGGAGTGTTGTTTTCCCACAGCCATTGTGCCCCACGAGGCCAATCCGTTCACCACGATTAATGGTCAGATTGATATTATCTAACGCTGTAAACCACTTTCGGTTTGAACGATCTTTGATGTATTGCGCCAAGTGTAAGACAATATTTTTGAAACCATAGTGGCGCCGCTCAATTGCGAAACGCATGGTGACATTGCGGAGTTCAATAATCGGATCTGCCATAATGCACCTCACATCATTTCAGCAAAACGCGGTTCAAGCTTTTGGAAAATCCACCGCCCGATAAAGAAGACGAGTGTGCTGATAATTGCCATGTAAAGGAAACGTTCCGGATGGAAACCGGGTTCATGGAAGATATCACGCCAAGTGCATAGGATGTTGGTCATCGGATTTAATTCATAAATCTTCAACAAATGCAAAGCGCCTGCCTCTGTCAATTTTTCTTTTACCAACGTAAAGGGAATGAAGACGGGAGAGAGGAAGAGCCACATCATCATCACGATTGTAATA
>JAFTHG010000005.1 GCA_017457555.1 Kiritimatiellia bacterium
GAGCCCCATCATAAATTTTGTCATCGCATCTTCGCTTGAATAATGATAAATACCTTGAAGTCTTTTCCCCACAAAAGGCAACAATCGTGCAATTTGATGCGCAATATCTGTTGTAAACGTTGGATAACGAATCGCAATATCATCCATCCAAACGGAAGTTCCTTGCGCACGTTGCAGATTTGCAGCCAAAACAGTCACCGCAGAATTATTCCAGTTTGAAATAGGGCCAAAGAGAATCGGCACACGTAAAATCAGCACATTAGGTAACGCTTCAATAAGTTCTTCGGCTTGTGCCTTTTGACGTCCGTAAGCATTTAAAGAACGCCGAGATGCGGTTTCATCATAGGGCGCATTTGCACCATTGAAAACGTAATCTGTTGAGATATGAATTAAGGGCAAGCCAGACATTGCCAATTGATATGGCAGTGCTACATTGAGTGCGATCACCTCCGGTGCTTCAGACTCGCATTCATCCGGGCGCCGTTGTGCGGCACAATTCACCAAATGGGTCGGCTTGTAAGTCTTAAGCATCGCTTCAATTTGCGGTGGTTCTGTAAGATCAACCGCTTGATGCGATGGCGCGATTACTTCAACCCCTGTGGCTTGGAGCACGGATACGACTTGCGACCCCAAGGTGCCACTTCCCCCCGTAACCAAAACGCGCATCAATTCGGTATCCATCTTAAAGCGTTTCCCAAACAGCCTGTTTTCCAAAACAACGGATTGTATTTTCGTTTGTGAGCTGAGCAAATGCTTCTACTGTCATCCCTCGCAAAGCAGCTACGAATTGCGCCGTTTCACGCACATATGCCGGGCGATTCCTGCGTCCCCGAAAGGGAACCGGCGCCAAATAGGGCGCGTCGGTTTCAATCAATATCCGGTCATCCGGCACATAACGTGCCGTTTCCCTTAAGAGATCTGCGTTTCGGAAAGTCACAATACCGGAGAAGGAAATGAAATAGCCCAGATTCAACAACCGTCTGGCGATTTCTCTATCTCCGGTAAAAGAATGAATCACCCCCGTTTTGGGCAGATCTGCCTCCCGTAATGCAGACAATGTTACCTCATCGGCCTCACGAGTATGCACAATTATCGGCAATTCTGCCCGACGCGCAAACTCGGCTTGAAGGGCAAAGCGTTCCCGTTGATCCGCTTCAATCTCAAGAGAATAACCTCGATGAAAATCAAATCCGAGCTCACCCACGGCAACCATTTGCGGATGCAACGTCAGTTGAATTGAGGCTCCTGTACAAGACCAATCGTAACCACAAGCAAAGGGGACGCCTGAAGCTTGCGCCGTCTGATTATTGATCGCGTTACCACCGACAGCAAGCACGCCGACACGTGCTGCCGTAGCCTCCTGAATCAAGTCTGAAGCCACATCTTCCGGATCAAAATGGCAATGTGTATCAATGAACTTCGGAAGCATTCTTCTCACTCCAAAAACGCTTTGAACGAATCTCTGCTGCAGTAAATGTGCGATAGACACCCGGACGCAATTCCAATGCGATAGAACCATCTGCATCCTGACGTACCAATACGCCACGATGCACTGCGGTTTCAGTGCGTACTTCAAAGTTCGGCTTAAAGTTCAAACGCAGACGAATCGGTTCATTCCCTTGAGCTTTTACCTGTATTATCCGTTCTTCATCAGCATAACCATCTGCTCGGAAAACCACAGTGTACGTGCCGATGGGCAGTTCCAACGCAGTTTCTGCAGAGGTAAACGCATCCTGTTTTTCGGGTTTGGTAATCAGATTACGCCGTCCATTCACAAAGACTTGCACGGTCGCAGGCTGTGTTTGAATCATAACGACACCTGTTTGCGGCTCCAAGTCAAACCGTTCTTCACGGGTTGCACCAGATTTCAACATCACACTGCGGACAATAGGTTTATAACCATCCTTTTCAACGCGCACCACGTAGGCACCTTCCACAGCATCATCTAAAGTCACCGGGACAACACCGTAGTTTACACCATTTACATAGACCGTTGCCTGAGCTTGTGAAGATACAATCGTCAACCCAGCCGGAAGTTTTTGAAGAGAAGCCTGTATGTTACGTTGTTCTCCGGCCTTGACATCTACCGTCTGCACATACGGATGATATCCTTGCAACTTTAATTCCAGCGTATGGCTCCCCTGGCGTAATCTCGGCAATTCACAAGGCGTTACGCCACGTGGTACACCATTCACAGAAACTGCGGCCCCTGCCGGAACGGAGTCAATGGTTAACGTAGCAGAATCGGCTTGCAAGGAAACATTCACCACTTGTGGCTTGGCATTTTCCAAATTGAGGCGCACAATGTGATCATCAAATCCAGGCGAACGAAAGACGATTCGATACGCTTTAGGTTCATCAAAGCGATA
>JAFTHG010000006.1 GCA_017457555.1 Kiritimatiellia bacterium
ATCGCCACACAGCCTGCCAACACAGCAAATTCCCATTTCAAACGCATCTCGCCTCTCCGTTTTATTGTTATCAAATGCGATTACAATTTACCTCACGTAGCCACTTATTAATTTGCGTTGCATCATAGAGCCAAAGTAAAAGTGCTACCAAAAGACTAATCCCTTTCGTCGGCCACGAAAGAATAATCAGTAACGCAAGATAAAGAACACCTCTCCCCCCGCGTTCAAGATAGAAACAGTGAACACCAAGTCCACCCAAAAAGAACCACAATAGCCACGCTACAGCAGGTTCTTTCGCCTCATAAACTGCCCGGTAATTCCGTGTAATGACACTTTCACCACATTTCGGACAAATCACTGCACAATCGCTTATTTCCACGCCACAGTTTTTACAAAACATAACGCTCCTGTCGGTAGATAAAACAACTATTCATTGCGCCACGCTTCATACTCTTCTCTACTTCTAAAAAAGAATACTTCGTGAGTCGCAAAATGACCTCGTTTCCAAGGATAAACGTAATATTGCGTCAACACTTTGCGATATGCCTTATGCTGATTTAAATGTGCCAGAACCGTTCGCACTATTAATCGATGACATGGTGCATCCACAAAATCCTTAAAAGAACAGAGATGCAACTGCTTCCGATTCCGCCGCTTAAGCGTGACAAAAAGATGCCGTTTTGTTGGATAAGTCAAATGCAGTGTAATCGCCGCATATCCAATTAAACACGTAACTCCTCCACACAAAAAAAAGCAAAAGAAGAATTCCCTTATGTAACATCCTAAAGTCAACACCCCTACTGCAATACAAAGCGTATCCAAGAGAAAAGCGTAGAAATTTAAGACAATCCACAAGGGAATTCGGCTCAACATCTTACTTTACAAATAGATCTATTAACAGATTGCAAACTTCCGTGGCCGTCTTTTTGCCACCATTCAGATAGAAGCCCAAAACTTTGCCGCTGTTTTGATTAATCGCCACATAATACTTTTTAGCCAAGCAAGCAAGCGTTCCCTCATAACCATAACTGACGCCCGAAATGCCCTGAGGTAAAACTGTTTCAAAGGCACCCAGTGTCGGGCAACACCACAAAATCATCACTTTCGTTTCAAGCACAACACGCTTATTCGTAATCGTCATTTGAGTTGTCGCGCGCTTACCAAGCAAAGCGCCAAAAAATTGTCCAATCTTTGCAATAATATTCTCAAGAAAGTTTGAACTTGTCGCAAACATTTCGCCTTTCACAACAGAAATAACGGTTTCATCTGCCGTGAGCACTAAGTCACTTTTAGCCATAATATACACCATATCAATACACTTCACCAAAAATAGAATGTTATACGAAGTGAAATACAACACTCCAGATTCACGAAGTAAACAGTACGCCAAATGTACTATCGCTCCCTGAATCTAATCCCCATATTGAACATTACACCGCTGTGATCTACAGTTGCGAATGCTCACAAAACATATTCCCAAAATGTGCTCCTTCATCTAAAGGAACAATTGCAAGTATACTACCCCCCCCCCCGCATTGCAAGCATTATTGTTAAGTTTTTAATCCGGAGGTTGGGTAGATGTGACGTAATGATTGAAAAATCAATAGGTTATGCTTTTTCTTTTTAAGCTTAATGTATCCGTCATTTTCAGTTAAAACCAATGAGGTGATCGCCTTTCTGCGTCAATCAAACCGGGTAACCGCAAAGCCCTACCAGATAATTGTGTTGATTGCCCAATCGGGAAATGGTGAATGGCAAAACAACATTGAAGCTACACCCTTTCCCTACACCACCGAAAACACACCACCACAAAAAAGAAACACTTTAACGCTGTCGGACCGCGTGCGCTGCATTTCCCTTTGACAGTCGCCTTGCTCCTTGACTCGGCAACTTCGTCCCCAGTGACCAGTCTCTCCATCCCCTGTCGCTCGCCTATCGAGATGATAGCACAGGTAGATAGTTCTGGCAAATCGCGTGAGCGAGTGTGCGGAAAGTTATTAACAGTTTTAGAGTGAAAATGCGGCGATTTTGCGCCAAAATATCAGCGAAAAGGCGGGTCAATTTCAGCGACTTTCAATCGCAGTTTCGCTGAAATTGAGCAGCAGTTTCAGCGACATTGGACTTATTAAAAGGCG
>JAFTHG010000063.1 GCA_017457555.1 Kiritimatiellia bacterium
CTCCCCCTGTAAGGGCGACAGATGATAGCCTGAGGTGAAGCGAGTGTAACAAGCGATAACCCCCGGACCAAGCATTAAAAGAATCATCAAGCCCTGTAGGGGTGGCAGAGAGGAGGGCAAATCCTGTTTACTTCTACCACACCTCCCGGCGTAGGATGATAAGCCTTCTTCTTTCCTTTTCGGCATTCTTTCCTCTGAAAGTCACTCTTCTTACCCTCGCGGTTATATTGTGCAATATTCATATTCAATATTCATGCAATATTCATTCTATTCTATTCAGTTTCTTTTTGCTACACTAATAAATAAGGAGTTTGCGTTATGTCCCAAAATTTCTTCTCTCAAGCTTTTCGCCATATCCGTACGAACGGAACGCTTTTACGGCGTGTCGAAACGAGGAGTGCGCTGGGGGTACGGAAATTCGAAATTTATGCTTACCAAGATGATCGCTTCATCTTTCAAATTTCGGCTCCGATTGAAAACGATTCCGGGTGTTCTGCTCGGCAACCAGTGGTATTAATCCGCCGAAAGGATCTGCTCCCCGGGAACCCCAAGGGATGGGTTCTTGCTATTGGCGCCGGACATTTCGGGACGATTCTGACGCCTCTTTTTGAGCGGGAGTTCGGGATTGATCTTTGCAAAGTTCCACCGCATCGACGCACGGATGTGATTGCACGCAAGGTTGTTTTAGCCAGTTTAACCGCACGAACGCTTGATTTGTTGCAACGTGATACGGAGTTTGAACTTCTTGCTGAGGCAGATCTTTGGTTGCAACAGTGTCATATCGGCTTAGAACATATCCGCTTTTTTGAACGCACTCCTGAGGTTTTGGATTATACCGAGAAACTGGGGCAACACTGGCGTGTGCGCCATCCGGTGTATGCGTTAGCTGAAATGCGCGAAACCTTACAGCGGGCACGACAGCACTTGGAATCCGACGCCCACTACTATTTAAGTGTGCGTGGCATTCGGTGGTTGACCTATGATGAGTATCAGCGGATGACGGTGTTGGCACGTGAGGCTCCCGAACGCGCCATTGCGGCATTACGCGAGTGGGTGGCGATGCCGTCCGGGGCCAATCAGAGTGCAATGCGCAGCGTGAAATTTGCCGGACGCCATGCGATGGAATTCTTTGGCATTTCGCGTGACGCTGCGGAACAATTTCTCATTCCTTCATTGGAGCGGATATTGGAGGGGATTATGTTGAAGCGCATGATGCCCGATGATGTCGCCGACACTCTGGAAGGAATTGGGTTACTTTTCAAGAAGTTTCTCATCTCACCGGAATTAGCCAATGCCAACTCTGAAACATCCATTCGCAAACTTTATGCGCTGATTTCGGATGATATGGCTCCTCTTGCCTCTACCATTGACTTTGATGCGCGGCGCATTGCTTTGCCGGGTGCCACATTCAACAATGGTATCGCCACCTATCACCCTGCGATTGATAAGCAATCGCGCACAGTGATTGACTATTTGATTCAACGGTTAAGTCAAAATGAATTGGCCGAGTATATCAATATCTACGACGTACGCTCAGCCAAAGTATTAGCTTCCGGAAGTGGTCAATCGCGTGAAATCGTCTTGCGGACGAACCGCACGCCTGTCCCAACGTCCTATATCCAGAAGCGCTTGGGCAGTGTGCGTTCTGGTTATGCGAATTATTTGCTGGCGCGTGCCAATGTGTTCCGTGCGTTAGGCGTAGACTATCCTTTTTTCCAACTCATCAATGTGACATCGCATGAACAGCATCGGGAAGAGACCCCCTACTTTATCCGGTCACGGTGTCCTGGCGATCCATTGGATGCCATTCCAATTACACTCTTCAAGGTTGATCCTAATAATCCGGAGAGTTGTGAAGATGCGAATGTGATTCTGGCCCTTGCTGAACTCTATGGGTGCGCTGCAGCAGAAAACTTAGCGGTTAAAAAGTTTATTGCAAAGCCGGATGTCAAGCCCACGTGCCGGGTTGGCCATGGGAAAGAAATCTTTGAATTTGTCTATGATGCCCGTTACCACCGACCAATGCCGGCACGTGTGCGCGTCTGTTCCATTCGCGGCACGATGGGGTGGCCCAATTTGACCCGTAACAGCACGAATTTACGCGATGTTCATAAGTTCTACCTCCGCGAATATGCGGTGGCAATGGGGAACTTCTGGCGTCAACACGCCGAAACCTGTACGCTCAATGAGTGTGCATCGGC
>JAFTHG010000064.1 GCA_017457555.1 Kiritimatiellia bacterium
AAGGCTGTCTACGACGTAACTGAGGGCTGGATTCTTGAAAAGATCATCACGCTCCCTGAAGAACTCGTGGATTCTCCGGCAGCTGCAGCTATTGAAGCAGCCATGGAGGCTGCTGGTGTGACAGAAATCGCTTCCTACACGATCACCACCAAGGGTGCTGCTGATACGGGTGCAACCGTTCAGGCTGTTGCTGACGTCCTCGCAGTCTTTGATGTGACCCCGACCGTGGATGGAAACGGTGTGCTCTCCATCGCTTACGAATTCGGTATCTCCGAAATGACCAACGCGGGTGAAGTCATCACCATCACCGCTGGCGTCACGGGTGCTGAATATCGCGCAGATGTGACGGTGGCCTTCTACGCTGACGGCGACCAAATCGGCACGGCCACTACAACGGCTGACAGCACGACGGCTTCCATCACGGGCATTCAGGCTGCCGAGATCAACGGCAAGAAGATTACCGTGAAGGCGATCAAGTAAGCCTTAAAAGAAGCACAGCTTCATTTCAAAAGACACGGCTCGCATTTGCGGGCCGTGCCTTTTTGTGGTAGGGCGGTGTCAATCTCTTTTCACCGCAAAGACGCAAATGGAAATACTTTCTGTGGAGGCTTTCACTTGGCTTGATGCGGACCGAGGGTGGTCCGCATGCCGAACCTGGACAGGCACTGCCAGGCCTTCGCACCAGCCGTTCCTGATCCGGCCTGTGAGCCACTCTCGGCTCGCCCCTCTCTGTGCACTCGCCACTGTGGCACAGTGGCGTAGCCACTACATGCTTGGCAGGGGCGGTGTCGATCTGTCTCGGACGGAGCGAGCACCGCACCCTTTTGCCAGTCGCTTTGCTCCTTGACTCGACAAGCTCGTCCCCAATCGCGTCTTTGCGGTCTCCCCACACTGGTCGTCCTGCGGCGCACCCGCCACGCGCCACTTGGCTGATGCTCCATTTTTAAGCGCTTATGTTATAATGTAGGGGTTCAGTGACGGAGGTGGTGATGAGGCTTTCTTTTCTTATCGCGCACAAGGACGAGATTATTTTGGCGTTGGACCTTTTTGGTACGGCGATCTTTGCTATTACGGGTGCGCTGCGAGGGTTTCGGCGTCATTTGGACTTTTTGGGTGTGTGTGTCTTGGCCTGTGCGGTCGGGATTGGTGGGGGGATGATGCGTGATGCGTTGATTGGAGCAACGCCGGTTGCGGCGTTTCAGGATGGACGTTACCTTATTATTTGTGTGGTGATGGCGGTGGGTGCTTTTTTTGTGGCGCCGCGGTTGAGTGTGCGGTGGAATGTGATTCCGGTGTTGGATGCTGTGGGGTTGGGGGTGTTTACAGCGATTGGGTGTGAGAAAGCGGCGCTGTATGGATGCGGCAATGCGGCAACGGTGTTGTGTGGAGTGATGACGGCTGTGGGGGGTGGTGTGATCCGTGATGTGCTGGTGATGCGGATTCCGGCGGTGTTGCGGAGTGATTTTTATGCTACAGCGGCGGCACTGGGAGGAGGACTCTTTTTGATTTTGCTCTATTATGCCTCGTGGGCAGATTATTTTGGACGCTTTTTGTTGGTATCCGGCACGGTGCTTCTGATTCGTCTAGTGGCGATGCGCTTCAAATTTCATCTGCCGGCCTCGCATGCTGTGCCGAATCGTCAACGGTGGCATTTCCGCCATCCTCGCCGTCGCTTACCCAAGGAGTAAGGGTTATGTTACTGTTTTCTCCTGCAAAGGTTAATTTGTCGCTTGCAGTTTCCGGGTTACGTGAGGATGGTTATCATGGATTGGATTCTGTGGTCACATTAGTTTCTCTGGGGGATGATGTGACGTTGGAGCGGGCTGCAGAGACAACGCTTGAAGTGGTGAGTGATACGGTAGATTTGCAGTCGATGCCACAGGATTGCGAACGGAATCTGGCGGTGCGAGCGGTACGTTTGATTGAGCAGTCGGTGGGGCGTGTGCTGCCGACGGCGATTCGGATTGTGAAGCGGATTCCTTTGGGAGGAGGTTTGGGAGGGGGCAGTTCAAATGCTGCGACGGTTTTGAAGGGGATGAATGAGTTATGGCATTTGGGATTGCCACTTGATACGTTGTGTGCTTTGGGGGCGCAGTTGGGGTCGGATGTGCCACTGTTTTTACAGGATGGCACGGTGCGGATGTGTGGACGAGGGGAGCAGGTGGAGCGATTGAATTTAAGTGGAGCGCCTTCACTTTGTCTGGTTTTAGCCAATGATGGTACGCATTGCCCGACGCCACAAGTTTATCGAGGATGGGATGTGCGGCATCCGGGTGTGGAAAACTTTTCATACAAAGGCTTGACAGACGGGGATGTTTTTTGCGATAATCTACGTCTCTCTCTCCAGAAGGGGAAGGTCACAGATGTGGCAACGTGGGTTTTTAATGACCTGGAAGCGCCGTGTTTTGACCAATTCCCGGGAGTACGAGGCACAGCTGAAGCCCTGCAATCAGCGGGATGTGACGGCGTGTTGCTTTGTGGCAGCGGTGGAACCGTTTGCGGCATGGTGGCGAGTGCTGAGGTTGGAGAGCGGGTGCTTGCACATCCGGCGTTAGCTCATTGCTGGCGTGCAAGTGTACAGACGCTGCCCGATGGTGTAATGGCAGCACACGGGCCTTTGACGCCCATAGTCATGGTTCGAATCCATGTCGGGCAACCATGCCCTTCAGCGTCTGTCAAATAATTTAAGGAAAGCAGAGATGGAAAACCTCAAAGTGTTTTCGGGAACCGCGAATCGTCCGCTCGCCGAGCAGATTGCCGCCTGTATGGGCACAACGCTCGGCGGCATTGATATTCGTCATTTCCCTGACGGTGAAACCTTTTGCAAGTACAATGACAATGTGCGCGGCGCAGATGTGTTCATCGTGCAGCCGATTTGCGGTCAGCCGAATGAAATGCTGATGGAATTGCTGATTATGATTGATGCCGCCCGTCGTGGATCGGCTGGTCGTATTACAGCAGTGCTCCCTTATTATGGTTATGCGCGTCAGGATCGTAAGGATCAGCCGCGTGTGCCGATTACGGCGAAGCTCGTGGCAAACCTTTTGGTGGCAGCCGGAGCGAATCGCGTTTTGACAATGGATCTGCACGCACAGCAGATTCAAGGATTTTTTGATATTCCCGTGGATCATCTTCACGCCGCGCCGGTTATGGTGAAATACTTGCGCGAAATGAAGTTGGCTAAGCCTCTTGTCGTTTCACCCGATACCGGCGGGGTCAAGACGGCTTATGCTTACTCGCAGATGCTGGGCACAGGTCTGGCAATCGTTGCGAAACAGCGTTTGGGTGCCGCGGAAGTGGATGCGTTCAGCGTGGTCGGCGATGTCGACGGCTGTGACGTAATCATGGTTGATGATATGACGACGACCTGCGGAACGCTTTGTGCAGCTGCAAAGCTTTTGAAGGCGCACGGCGCAAAGAGCGTGCGTGCGGTGGTGTCGCACATCCCCCTGACGCAGGTGGGCATTGACCGCCTTCGCAACAACAATGGCCTGATTGAAGAATTGATCACGACCGACTCGATCCCGCTTGGCGATAAAGAGGCCGGTTTGCCGGTCAAGGTTCTCTCGGTGGCACCGTTGTTGGCCGAAGCGATTATCCGCATCCATAACAACCAGTCCGTTTCCTCGCTCTTCCGTTTATCGTAAGCGGGGCAGGACGATCTTTAGAAACAAGGATACCATCCATGAATCAGATTACACTCACCGCCGTTGTGCGTTCCGAGCAAGGATCTGGCGCTGCCGGTCGTTTACGTCGTGCAGGCAAGATTCCTGCAATTGTGAAGCGTGCCACGGGTGAACAGACCCTTATCACGCTGGATGCCCACGAGTATGAAATGTCGATGCGTAAGCAGACGGCGACGTCTGAAATCGCACTCGATCTCGCAGGTGCTCAGATTTCCGTTACTATTTACGAAGTGCAGCACGATGTGATCACCGGCGAGGTGACACACGTCGACTTTGGTGAAATTTCGAAGTAACCCATTGCCCGGCTGCATTGGCTGGGCAGGCGGATAAGTGCATGAAAGTGCTTGTAGGTCTCGGGAACCCTGGTGAACAATACGCCGAAACCCCGCACAATCTCGGCTTTAAAGCAATCGATGCAGTGGCATCAGCTCTTGGGGCAGAGTGGAAGACCGAAAAACGTTTCAAGGCACTTGTTGCCAAAGCCACCCGAAAGGGTGAAGCGCTGTGGCTGGTGAAGCCACAAACCTACATGAATCTCTCTGGAGAAAGTGTGGGACCTTTTTTGAGGTATTACGGTGCAACAGCCGGTGACCTCCTCGTCCTGAGTGATGATTGCGACCTTCCTGCGGGAAGATTACGCATCCGCCCATCCGGTTCAGCCGGTGGCCACAACGGACTGAAGAGTCTCATCGCTCACCTTGGCACAGAAGCCTTTGCCCGGATTCGTCTTGGAGCAGGGCGCTCGCCGGAAGAACGGCGCGGTTTGATTGACTTTGTGCTTCATCGCTTCACGGAAGCAGAAGCAGAGGTCGCAGCAGAAACCGCCTCGGTAGCAGCCGAAGCCGTCTTCTATTGGTTGGACCATGGCCTTCAAGCAGCGCAAAACCAATTTAATGCAGTTCGGACCACGAACAATCAGGAAAAGTTGTAATGAAGAGGTACGACGCCAACTTTATCTTCGTCCAAACCGGCCGCGATGAGGCCTGGACGAAAACCATTGAGCGCATGCAGGCGGAAATCATCCGCATCGGCGGTAAAGTGCTCGATACGCAGGACCGCGGTAAAAAGACCTTCGCTCGCATTCAGCAGAAGAAGGAAAGCGGCACCTATTTGACCATCCGCTTTGAGCTCGAGCCGACCAAGGTGAATGAGCTCCGCGCACGTTATGCCCTCATCGAAGAGATCTTCCGTCTCCAGATCTTGGCAATTGACCCCATCATTGAGCTTAAGCTCGCCAAGCAGGCCGCCGAGAAGAAGGCTCGTGCCGAGGCTAACGCCAAGGCCGCCGAATCCGCAGAGGCCTAATTCTTCGCGAGGATCTTCAAGATGGCTGCAACACTCAACAAAGTCTTCTTAATGGGTAACCTGACACGGGACCCAGAGATGAAGCAGACCCCTGCCGGTGAAGCTATCGCTGAATTGGGTCTGGCCGTGAGTGAACAATTCCGTTCGCGCACAACAAATGAAACCCGTGAAGTGGTGACATTTGTGGATGTAACTGTTTGGGGCAAGGTCGCAGAGAACTGCGGTCAGTATCTCCAGAAGGGACGTCCAATCTTTGTTGAAGGTCGCTTGGTGCTGGATACGTGGGAAGATAAGACCACCGGACAGAAGCGTAGCCGTTTGCGTGTGCGCGCTGACCGTGTGCAGTTCCTGTATTCCCCGGAAAAGAGCCGCCGCGACACCAATGGTGCCGCAATGAGCAGTGACTGGGCTCCGGTCGCACCGGAAACTGCGCTGCAACCTCAGGCTTCCCGCCCGGCGACGAATGCGTATCCGGCCACTCCCACCAGCCCCGCACCTGTTGCGACACCGGCTGACGATGAAGATCTTCCCTTCTAATGCGATTCTGACAAGCAAGGAACTTTTACCATGCCTATGAAACCCAAACGCCCCGGTTCCCGCAAGCCCAAGACCGATTTGGTCCCCCGCAAGCGTCAGGCTATTTTGGAACCGACTGAAATCGTTGATATCAATGATGTTGAGTTGCTCAGCCGTTTCGTGACCGAATACGGCAAAATT
>JAFTHG010000065.1 GCA_017457555.1 Kiritimatiellia bacterium
GTATCGGGGTCTTCTTGAACGACCACAATACTTTCATCAGATCCTCCTCCAATTACGTAATCCCCAGCGTCACAGACGTCTTTGATTTCCTCAATGGCGGCATTATGGTCGGACGTGTCAGGTTCAATGATGATGGCGGCATTGTCTTCAGCTAGGACTTGCTCTGCGGCAACATCTATAAGCGTATTTGGCGGTTCAACGTCAACATAGAAAAGTCGTGTTTTACGTGTTGTCAGTGGAATGTTGCTGAATGTCACGGTGTTGCCGCTCTCTGCAGTACAGACAGTTTCCCCCACGATGGCTTCAATACCGTCTGAATTAGTTTCAATTAGGTGGCAGATTGTTCCTATCGAAAAGGTGGCTGTGTTGGATGGATTATTAATACATACTGTGACACTAAGGGTGTTATTTTCTTCAATTTGAAGATTTTTAATTACTAAGGAATATTCAACGTGTTCAATCCCATCAGAATAAGTACAAACATTGTCAAAACACTCCATTGCCTGAATCGCCAAGGATGGGTCATCGATTTCTTCGCCGTTCACAACAAGGTTAAGTATTCGTACCGCGGTGGTATCAAACATTGGAATTGGATCGGCGTTGTCTTCAGTGATGATTACTTCTGTGGCTGTTTCGTTGGAGACCGCCTCTTCTGCGACGGCTGCGTCTTCTGCGCCATTTGCATCTGTTAAGGTATTGACAGAGTCACTGTCACCAACGATAACCGCGGCAGTGGTGCCAGCGGCCTCAGCAATGACGGCGTCAGCTTCGGCAGGTGCATTATCATCAACGGTTGCGGCTTCAATAGTGATGAAATCAGCGACACTTGTTGAGACATCTGTAGAGCTATTCTCAATGATGGACTCAGATTCTGAGGTGTAGTAATCCATAGACATTGTGTCTTCGGAAATAGGGTATTCTTCAATGCTAATAGGGTCTCCGACAGTATCACTATCAACCACAGCGACTGTAGGTTCTGTCGTGACATAATCCGCAACGGCTACATCCTTTTCAGTATCACAATTTGCAATCGCAGCAGTGAGTTCGACGTCATTTTCATCTTCAATAACATCTGTTGTTTCGTTGACATTACTGTTGCTAATGGCTACGATGTATGTGTCTACAACGGTGGCTGCTGATTTTGTAATGACTGCTCCATCTGGAGTATTATCAGAAGATGAGACGGCATTGTCTTCTATGCCGGAGGATTTAGTAGGGATTGTCACGGTAGAGGAATCTTTTTCAGTTTCAATGATATCCGTTTCCGTTTCAGAAACAGTTACTGCGGAAATAATCTCTTTGTGTTCCGTAACTCTGGGTGTCATAACATCTTCAATCAAGACCGCAGATACGGCTACTTCTGGATCGTCAGTTCTAATAGGCTCATCAAGGGTGATCGGACTCTCTTTTGTAATAACCTCTGCATTAATTGCATTTGTTGAGGATTCAGCCATCAGTGTACTTATTAAGCCAATGCTAAGGATGATGGATAGACGCATAGTTATTCTCCTTTCATATTGAAGTAGATATTTATGTTTCGTTTGAACACGAATATCTACGATACAGACAAACAAACCTTATCGTTCAAATAAACGCATGATTTTCAAAAAGGAAACAGATAAATTGATGCAAATAAATAAAAGCGCCCACCGGATATACGATGGGCACTTACATACGCTTGACTTTGAAACTTATTTGACTGCGAGGGCGAAGAAAAGCGAGAGGGTATTAAAGAGTGCGTGACAACAGATTGATGGAATTAAGCTTTCAGAACGATAACGAATAAGTGCGAGCATCCATCCCGTGAATAGCAAGGGCAATACATAGGCATTGATTCCGTGTGCCAATCCAAAGAGGATGGCACTGATGATAATTGCGAAAGTCTTTGGCAAATGCATCATCAGTACACCTCGAAAAAGCAGTTCTTCAATTATTGGCACGATAATGCAGACGAAGAGCGAGAATATAATAATTTGCCATCCGGAGAGTAGTTGGAATATCGCCACAATGGATTGAGATTCGGAAGGCTCAATAACGATAAGTAGGATATAACTGCAGGTTGTCATCAAAAGAAACGCATATAGAATGCCACTCACAGAACAGGGCGGACGTGCAAACCATTGACGTAAGATCTCCTGGCGTTCAGGAAAACCGAGTGTAAAGAAGACGGGTAACAATAGAAGAGGAAGTGATACAGCTTGCCCCAAGAGCATCGCCGTAAAGGCAGAATTGGCATGGGGTTGAGTGGCGGCGGCTATTGCAGGAGAGGTGTTCGCTGCACAGAAGAGTGCAACCACAAGGGTTGCAACGATATGCGGGCAATAGCGAAAGAAAGTGTATATGATTTTCATAATTGATTTAATTGCTCAAGCGTTAAATTGGCCCAACCGGGCAGAGAGAGGATATGGAGTAAGAGTGTGGCACAGGCCACAGCATCGTAGTAAGCATCGTGAGCCTTCCGACCTGGCACAAGAAGGTTGACGTTTTCCCCTAATCCTAATGCAGCGAGGATGTTTTCCAGAGTAAAACTGGGAAGAGATGGATAAATTTTACGTGTCAAATGAAGCGTATCAATCCAGATTGGATAGTGCGTCATAGGGGCGACACGAGCTAATAGCGTACGTTCAGTAGCCGCATTATGAGCCACAGGAATCGTTTCGGTTAATTGTGTATTGAGGAGAGGCCAGATATCCGAGAAATCAGGAGCATCTGCAATTGCGGTCCGTCGGTTGGCATGATTACCTGGTGCATGCTTTGAAAAGGGGTAGTCGTCTGGGACATGGAGTAAGGTGTCAAAGTTACCTTCTGATAAGGTGAGGGTTTGATTTCGAATTAAGACGGCTCCAAGTTGCCAAGGCAGACTTATAAACCCTTTCACCGTGCCAGTCGTTTCAAAGTCCAGCACGGTGAAAGTAAGGTCGCGTAAGCGTGTGTCAGCTGATAGAATCATCCAGCTTATAGGTCTGTTTCTGGAGCGGCTAACTCTGCCTCTGGAATACGCACGAAGTAGTGGAAGTCTGACGTACCTTCGTAAATGACACCTATTGAATTGCCTTCAACCGGACATGTGGAGGAATAACCTGCACATGGGCGAGGATCATAGACTACACTGCGTGGCCACGTGACACCATTGTCTTCCGACACGCGCAACGTCATTGTGTTACGACCGCCGGAGTTGGGGTTTGAGAAGTAAAGTTTGCCATTCAAAGCGAGATATGCAGCCTGACAGAGGTTCCCGGGCTGACGGAGAGGATCGGTATTGATCTTTTCCCATGTATTACCAAGGTCTGTGGTGCGTGCCGTGATACGGGTTGCCGGACCACCGCCTTCACGTGTGTTCAATAGCAAAGATCCATCAGGCAATTCTGCAACAGTAGACTCCGAGCCGCCCCATGGCATTGCCTTGGAACTGGTCCACGTGGCGCCATGATCCGTGGAGTAGACCAATACGCCATGATGCGGTGCGCCACCTTTGTGTCCCCAAACCTGAGCAGGAAAAACGAGCGTGCCATTCTTCATAGCAATACCCGCGCCGGGCCCTTGGAAGAGTAAGCCCCAATTAGCGGTGTCTGGATCCTGAAGGCGCTTCACGTATTCTGTGATGTTAATCGGCTTGGACCATGTTTTACCTTCATTGTCAGAGTAGGCGAGGATAAATTGACCGCAATCTTCTGGAGAAGTGGTGCCTTTAGAAGAGGTCCAGATCGGATGTCCGGAAGAGGGCGCGCGTAGAGCTGCGATCCAAATGCGGTTATTGCTGGGATCAACGAGAATAGCCGGATCGCCGATACCTTTGCCGCCTGGTAGATTTTTGTAATCAATTGCAGTGCGAATGGGCGACCACGTGACACCTTTGTCCTTGGAGATGCTTACACCTACGGTAATGTCGGCTGGGAGGTCACCAGCGTGATGGAAGCGGTTGTCAAAAACGGCAACAAGTGTGCCAGTATTCGTTTCTACAATACCTGGAATGCGGAAGTTCTTTGATGTGCGGTTTGCATCA
The DNA here is from genome assembly GCA_017457555.1 of Kiritimatiellia bacterium. Classification (GTDB taxonomy): domain Bacteria; phylum Verrucomicrobiota; class Kiritimatiellia; order RFP12; family DVOR01; genus Spyradenecus. Next base: position 4,004 of record JAFTHG010000065.1, read on the forward strand.
ACGATCTTCTGATTGGGACGTGTCACGATACTACCTAAACGAACGGGCTGCCCTTCAATCATTAATTTACGTGTTAAATCGGCGGTAGTGGGGACTTCTGCATAGACGGTATATGAATTGTTACCGGAGCGAATGGGTACATTAAAGGTCACCGTATTGCCAAAAGTGACACCCATTGTGGGGCCTAAACGAAGCGTCTTCAAATCTTTCTTATCGGTACCTTCAATATTCACCTTCACTTTGTCAAGAGTGGAGCCCTTATCAGAGATTAGCGAGAGTGTGCCGATGGGGAATTCTCCATTGCCGACAAACGCAGGGACGCCAGAGGGTTTGAATTCAACGTTGGAAATGGCTGCCTGGACGGAGGTTGCCAAAAGGAGTGCCGTAAGTGCTGTAATGCTCTTCATATTCAGGAAGTCCTTTCTAAGGATGATACCAATAGAACCAATGATAGTTTAACACAGATAAGTGCTTATGCACACAGGATTTGTGCTTTTTTCGTATGGTAAAGTCAGATTATTGCTTCTTTGTTGAATTATGGATGATGACAGCTTATTGCAATACCATTTGCCAAAGCGCATCCAACTGTTTCGCAGACGTTTTCTCAAAGCCTTGAGCAGTAGGGCAGAAGGTTGTCAGACGGAGTGATTCAATTGCCCATCGGTAACGACTCAATGCGATGGGATTATGACGGGGCTTTTTTGCTTGTTGTATAAAATCCAAATAACGTTTCCAGAAGGGGGCGATGCTCTCCATCTTTCTCCGATCGCCAGAGGGATTGTTACGGGCACGTTCCAAGCGTTCGTCAATACCTTTGAGTAACGCAGGATAGTATGCTAACATCTCTGGTGGGACGGTCGTTACAAAACCATCAAAGACCAACCAGGCGAGTTGCTCCAGAATGTCGTCGGAAGTTTCAGGATAGATGCCAGTCTGTGTTTGAGCACGGTGTTCCAATCGCGTAGTTTCAGCGAGGATGTAAAGGATACGCCGTCGCCAATCGGCTGCGATCTGTGCGATACGCCCTTTGCAGGCACTGTAACGAGTGGCAAGGTCTGCTTCGGTCTGCGGATCTTCACGCTGGAGAAATGTTTCCTCAAGGATTCGGGTGAACATTGATTGCCCCAACCGTGCTACGTCAATCGCCGCCTCTTTCAAGAAGGCTTTCACGGGCGGTGTAAGAGAGGGGAATTGAGCATAATTGCTCCATCGATTGCCTCCCCATTCTTTCAACTTTTCAAGACATTCCTGATGATTTGCCAACCGCGCCAGAGCAGGGTCTGCGAGAGTGGAGGCTTTGGGTGTAGGAGCGTCCTTGTGGGTTGCGAAGAGTTCGATGAGCGGAGCGAGGTTACGGCCCTGTCCCAAAAGTGAGTTCTCTTGCATTACCTTGATGTTTAATCGCAAATGGTTTGGCAAGCGCTCCTCTTCCCATGGCGTTTCATCAACGCTAATTCCACGTTCATCTCGAAGTAATCGGAAGAGTGTTTCGGAAAGTGGGCGAGTGTAGGGATGTACTTTGGAGAGGAGCATCTCCTGTGTTTCAACAAGATTTCCTAAAGTGTGACGCACGCGACTGGGTAAGGCATTGAGCATCCAAAGAATCTTTTCGGGAAGCAAGCCGGGCACCAACCATTCACCGTGCCAGTGTTGGAGCAGATGCAGATTGTCTGGGGTTGCAATGATACTTACACCGTCATCAATTGCTTTGGGCTCGTGTGTGTAGACGAGCGGGAAGGTGGCTCCACCGATCTCCTGTGTTGCCGGGAAATCTTTGAGTGTTGCAGCATCAACTTCAAAAGCGTCACCTCTAAGGTAGAGCGCTGGCGCATGTTTAAGTGTAGGAGCATTACAGATGTCTGCGGGTAGATGGCTGTCATAAAAAGCCAAAAGTGCCTCTCGTAAAGCGTCACGATCGCTGCGTCGTAAGGCTGAAAGTTGTTCCAAAAGACGTTGTTTCCTCCAATTTTCCTGCAACCATTTGGGCGGATGTTGAAGCGCATCGGGAACGCAAAGCGCATCAGCGATAAAGCATTTTCGGGCATATACTGGATCTATCCGGGAGAGGTCGCGCCGTCTGCCGGAGGCAATGGGTAAACCGAAAAGCGTCACATCTTCATGGATACGGACAAAGCCTTTATCACGATCCCAATAAGGAGAATGGCGATGAATTTTGCAAAGTGACCCGGCGATCGGTTCAATCCATCGAGGATCGATACAAGCAACCGTGCGTCCAAAAAGACGCGAGGTTTCCACTAATTCTCCTGCCAAAACCCACTCTTTGGATTCGGGTAAAGCTTCTGGTGATGGCTTTCGTTTAGGTGATTGCCGTGTCGTTGGATGGGATTCCTTACGTGCAGCTTTGGCCAAAGCACTTCCGGGGAAGAGGTTAAATTTGACGGCAAATGCACCTCGATATTCCTTTGTTTCCGAATCATAATGCCCGATTCGTGAGAGTAATCCGCAGAGCAATGCACGGTGAAGTCCTACTTCGCCACCTTGATGATCGTTGACATGTAATCGCTTTTCACGGCACAGGTCTTCTAATTGTGCACGGATATTGGCCCATTCACGCATCTTTGGATAACTGATAAAGGCCGCTTTACACCGTTTACGCCGTTGGGTTTCAGAGATCCCCTGTGACGCATCATGCCACCACTCCCAGAGTCGAAGTCGTCCATTGAAATCCGAATTGGCACAACGAAATCGTGTGTGCTGTTGGTCGGCTTGGGCTGTTTTATCTAAAGGTCGCAAGAGAGGATCATCACAGGCCATCGCTGCGACAACCGTTAAGGCATCGCGCAGCGCACACTCAGCTTCGGCCGCAATTAGAATGCGCGCAAAGCGGGGCTCAACAGGAAACGTTGCAAGCGTGCGTCCGATGGGAGTGAGCTGCCATATCTTTTCGGTGGGCTCTGCTCCAGAAGTGGTAGGACGACGCATCA
>JAFTHG010000066.1 GCA_017457555.1 Kiritimatiellia bacterium
GGTGCTCGCTCCGTCCGAGACAGATCGACACCTCCCCTGCTAAGCATGTGGCGGCTGCGCCGCAGTGCGAGTGGCAAGTGCAGGGCTGCCAGCGTGGGGTGAGCCAAGGGTGGCTCACAGGCCGAACCAGGAAAGGTGGCTGCGCCACTGCACTGCCGGTGTGGATGGCGACGCCGCAGGGCTGCCAGACCTAAATGACATCGAACTTCTATAATCTCTATATCTTCTCGCAAAAGGCGTTTGAGGACCCATGCTGTTCGCAAAAAGCGATGTCAGATTTTCAGCCCTGCAGGGGCTTGAAACTGATCATGCTATTTGGCTCTGGCCCTTACAGGGCTTCAGGATGCGTTTTGGGCACCGGCGATTAGTTGATTGATGCGATGTTGCCGTTCTTCAGGGGGACGCAGTGGTCCTTCGGGTAGACCATAGACTGTTTCAAGTTGCTGAATCAAGGTGCCTCTTATCTCTGGCATGGGGCATTTTGCAAGTGCCTGTTGTATTTCTGCAGTGAGGTGTTCCATTTCCGTTTGTACGGACGACAACTGCTCTTCTATCGCTTCGGCTGTGCAGTCGGTGACGGTAGCCATCATATAGTGCCGTGCGATGCGTTTTAAGCCCAATGGCAATTCGCCTGTATCTTGAAAAACTTCGGTCTTCAGGAGTTGGTTGTTCAATCCCTCTTGAATGGCTTGACAGAAGTGGTACAAGGCCTCTTTCTTCGCTTCTATTGCGGTTAAAAGCTCATAGAGATCTGTTACCGTTGGCGACGTGGTGGCGGCATATTGTTCAAAGAAAAGGTCAAATTGACGGATAATGCCCCGGTACTCTGGATCACGCATCATCACTTCACGCAGAAGTGTCAAAATGCCTCCATTGTCACGGCGCAGGCTACGTTGACCATGCGGATGCGCTCTGAGTGCAATCTCTTTTTTCGCCATACGCCATCGTGTTCTTATTCCAGTCATCCATCCGCCTCCTTTCAGACAAATTACCTGTGGATACGCCTCAATCAAACAGATGTTACACACTGCTTTCATTTTTCAACCGCCCAGAATCTTCCCACCTCCTAAAAACGAAATCAGCCGCAATGCACACGGCATCACGGCTGATTGATAGCGTTTTTCTTCTTTGTTCAGGCGGTTTCGCGATGCCACCGAATGGCCATCGCCAATGCATAGCAGAGGTAAAAGCCCCACATTATGGAGGTTACAAGCGCACTTTCCTCCGCTCCAAACCACAGAATGACCGATACGGCATTGACGACAATCCACAGGATCCACTGTTCGGCATAACGTCCGACAGCAAGGGCTTGTGCAACAATCGACACGACCGTCGTCACACTATCCAGCCATACGCGCCTGCCCCCCATCCACTGTAGGAAAACGCCAAATGCGATTACAGCTCCAACAAGCCCAATGAGGAGCAATCCATACCAAAGAATCGGCAGACGCCGTTTAACAATACAGCCTGTATCCGCCTTTAGATGGCGTTTCCAAAGAAACCATCCGGCGATATTCATCGGAAAATAGTAGAGAGTCTGAAGGAGAAATTCGCCGTAGTAAGCATTCATCCACGAAAGATAGGCATATAACACAATGTTGATGGCTCCGGGCAGGAAGGCTATCCGACGTCCCTGTCCTGCCAACAGCACATACCACACGCCTGTGAGTGCAGAGAGAAAGGGGACAGCACCCTCATGTGAAAAAAGCGTGGTGAGAACGACACTCAGCGTTCCCCCCACGCACCAAGCACAATCAACTTTTGAAAGTCGCATTTAGAAGGTCCAGAGCAGTTGCGTACATGCGTAGAGCGCATTGCCACGTACATCCGACTCTACGAAAGATCCCTCATGCAGATATTCCAGATAGAACGATAGATTCGCCCCCTTCATCCAATCGCCAACGACCTTTTCCAACGTGATATCGTAGAGGAAATAACCAAAGAGTCCATAGGTGTTGCCACCGGGTTGATCCTTCCACGAGGTCTGCTGAAACATTGGACCAAAGCGCAATGCGAAGAGGTGGCCCTCCGCTGGTGTGATTGAGAAGTCCACATGGGGATAGATTAAATTGCTGATGCTGCCACCCAAGAAGAAGGGATCGTCCAAATCGCCAAACCCAAGGGCACGATTCCCCACATCACGCCAGGCATGTTCGCCACGCTGTCCGTCACTGTCACCGCTATACCACAGGCAGGCCAACGTCAGAGAGGGTTTCCAATCCATGACAAAGGTACGCGTCAGTGCACCATACACCATCGCAGCAAGCGACATGTTTTCGCCCGTTTGCAAGGCGATTTCCAATTCACCCGAGAGTGTTTCGCTAAACTTCGGCAAGAGTCGTGTGCCCACCGTAATGGTGTGCTCCGAGTAATCATACCCATATTGTTGCAGAACACGGCGATCCTCTTCGCCCTTTAAGACGAGATAAGCATCCCATCCCAAGGCTTTATTGGAACGATCCGTGTAGTAAGCACCTGTGAACCACTCCCACTGATCCAGTGCGGAATACTCATATTCAAAGGACTTGCCACCGCGTTGATTCGGCGGATCACGACGCCCCAACTTTGGCAACCAGTCGTGACGACACCCATAGAGCGCGAAGAGATCAAGCGAACGTTCCTTCTCAAAGTTCCAGCGCAAGCGTGCGCCATCGTAGAAACTTGAACGCGACCCATCCGCCGGCGTACCCTCTCCAAGGAGACGTCCGGAGCCAGGGCGATAGTCTTGCCGGCCGATACGCAAGGTTAAGCTGTCATCCGGTAACCGTAAGTCCACATAGAGATTATCAATGAAGAGTTGGTCCGGAAAGCGCCGATCCCCTTCGTACGAATCGGTCAGAAAGTAGTGGCGAAACTCATTGGCCGCACGAACGTAGAACGTAGCATATTTGTGCTCCAATTCACCCCACAAGCGCGTCCGAATACGCAAGTAGCTGTTACTTGGGACGATACCATTTGTGGCATTGGGATTTACCGTTGGAGCAAGGCCGTAAAGATTGGTGTTCATCTCCCGATACATCTCATGGCGGAAACGGAAATCACCACCAAATGAGGCTTTCCAGTCTGAAACTGGCTCTAATGTGGCAAAAGCAAACAGTGGCAATGCACAACAGGCAAGAAATGAAGCGTAACGCATTTAACTCTCCAAAAGGTTTAGCATTTCTAATGTTTGTAAACCGTAATATTCAATCGTAGCAGACATCCTCATTTTAATAGAAATCCACGCACAATTTATTTGAATCATATCATATATCGCGCAAGAACTCAAAAAAGCACACCTTTATCCCCCACTTCTGTGCACAAAACATAAACGACGAGCCTTCTCTTCCTGACGTGAATCGCCGTTATTTGCTAAACTATCTGCATTATGTTAACGATTGCCCTTACACGTCATCCGCACGCCCGTAAAGAACTTCTGCTCAACAAATCGCTCCGTGTTGTTTCCCGAAGCGGTTTGAACCCGACAGAGAAGGCCTTAATTGAGTTACTACCCACCCTCCAAAAGGCTCCGGCCCCCTTTGTAAATCCACTCTTTCTTGGTGGACGTACCGGAGCTTTAGCGATGGCAGCGTGGTTAACTCTGGGCAAACAAATCGCGGGGACGCTGACACTACACACCTTTGATGCTCACACCTTGCAGACTTTGAAGCGAAATCTTGAAGAGAATCACGCCCCTACCTCGCTTCTCTCGGCACAGGCCGTGACCAATCTTTCGCCATTAGCGCACGATTCCACGCTTGTTTTCTGGCAACAAACCAAGGGTGATGGTACCGCAGAGCGCGATCTGGAAACACTGGAACAACTCTTTGATGCGCCGGAGCACCTGCCTCGGCACTTTCTCATTACTTCCGAAGAGCCCAACGAAACCTTCCTGAAACGTTTCCGCAAGCACTGCTCCAGCGTGACCGTCCAACGGAAAGACACGCTCACACTCATTCGCGGAACACTTGCCAAGCCCTTGTCTGCTGCCGAGCGCGCCAGTCGCCAAGCTGAGTTTGACGTTTCGTTGAAGGGCTATGCCCCGATTACCTTAACCACACTGCCAGGATGTTTCTGCCATCGTCGTGCAGATATGGGCGGACTTGCCCTTACAGAAGTCGTGGCCGAGCATGTCGCCTTTGACTGCAATGACCGCATTATGGATATGGGATGCGGTTGCGGTATGAATGGCATTTTACTGGCAACGGCCTTTCCTGAGAAGCGATTGCGAATCGACTATCAGGACTCCAATCGTTGCGCAGTGGACTCTGCCGAAATCAATCTACGTCGTTATCCACACGTGTCGCAATTGAC
>JAFTHG010000007.1 GCA_017457555.1 Kiritimatiellia bacterium
CATCCGCAGGCAGTGCTGCGGCGACGAGGCTGGGCACAGTAAGCGTTTTGCGTTTAAGCGTTCGCCCCACACGCTGCCACGTGCCACTAAAAGCGAACCTTGCGAGCGCACGCATCCCTATGGCGCAGCCACCCACATGCTTGGCAGTGCTGCGGTGACGAGGCTGGGCACACTAAGCGTTTTGCGTTTAAGCGTTCGCCCACACGCTTGCCACCCACTCGCGACTCACCACTCGCACCTTGCCACCGTGGTACCACCACACTGCGCAGACTTAGCGGTTTTTCGCCTTTTTACCTCTTTTTTGCCCTGTTGAAAACTTTTTTTGAGCGGGCGTTTTTTGGAGCGGAATTGCGGTTTTTTGCCCTCAAAAGAGCCCTTTTTGAAGCGGTGTGCTTTTCGCTGTAAGTCCTTGAAGCGCAGTGACTTATGCTGAAAATTGCGCTAAATGAACCCGTCTACAGCGGCTTCCTTGGTGTAATATGCCCGACTGTTCACTACAATTTGGCCTGTTAATAACTCCAATTTCGCTGAAAGACAGGGTGCAATTTCGCTGAAATTGGAGATGAAAGTCGCTGAAATTGACCGGCCTTTTCGCTGATATATTGGCTCAAAAGCGCCACATTTTCACCGTAAAATTGTTAATAACTTTCCCCATACGCACCCACGCCATTTGCCATAACGTCCCACCTGTGCTATCATCTCCATAGCGGAGCGATGGAAGTGCAGAGCAGGAGACCCTTGGCCGTGCCTGTACTTAAAGTGCCCCCAAAGGGAGATTTACGGCACACAAAAGAACGCAAAACCGTCAAAAACTATGCAAATCATGCAAAAAGTTACCAGATTTACATAGTTTTATTGTGATGTCGTGTATAATATGGGGTATGAAAACGCGTATCCTTGCATCAAAAGTAAAAGAATTTGCCAATTCTTATCCTGTTGTAACAATCGTTGGACCACGTCAAAGTGGTAAAACAACACTTGCTAAATTGACCTTTCCCGATTATCAGTATGTTAATTTAGAGGCATTGAACGAACGTGAATTTGCTCAAACAGATCCGATTGCGTTTTTGGAGCGTTTTCGTGAAAAGAGGGTGATTCTGGATGAGGTTCAGCGTGTGCCGGAACTTCTTTCTCAGATTCAGGTAATGGTTGATGCAAATAAACAGAATGGGCACTTTATTCTGACGGGCTCACATAATTTCTCTTTGATGCGTACGATCTCGCAAAGTCTTGCGGGAAGAACAGCACTTTGTACACTCTTTCCCTTTTCATCATTAGAAATATCGGATATTTTGGCGACAACATTGTTAAATGAAATGATGTGGAAGGGGTTTTATCCAAAAATTCATACCTCTGCCGTCAGTGCTGCAGATGAATTTGCATTTTATGTATCCACTTACATAGAACGTGACGTTCGGGAAATTGAGCATATTAAAAACCTGAGAGCATTCTCTCGATTTCTTCGACTAACCGCAGGCCGTACGGGCTGTGTTTTGAACATTGCCTCTCTCGCTACAGATGCTGGCATTTCCCCGAAACAGGCCTCGGACTGGTTGTCGATTCTTGAAGCAAGTTACATTATTCGCTTTTTAGAGCCTTGGCATGCGAATGTGAATAAACGCTTAGTGAAGGCTCCAAAACTCTATTTTGTAGACGTTGGTTTAGCCTGTTACTTAATGGGGATTTTTGAATCTACGCAATTGGAGGTGCATCCATTGCGTGGGGAAATCTTTGAAACAATGGTTGTCGGAGAGGCCTTTAAGCAAACACTCAATGTGGCAGCGCATCAACAGCTCTACTATTATCGGGATTCAAACAAAAATGAAATTGATCTGGTGTTACAGGAAGGTCTAAATACACGATTAATTGAAATAAAAAGTGGAGCAACGTTTAGTAAAGATTGGGTAAAAACCGCCATGCGACTGCGTGAACAGTTTGGTGAGAAAACAAGCATTGAAGTGGTATATGGTGGTGATGAAACACAACAAAGAACAGACTTTAAGCTTACCTCATGGCGTGACTTTATTCTTTAGACTATGCAAATCATGCAAAAAGTTACCAGATTTGCATAGTTTTTCCCTCCTGTATACCACACAACCTCAAAGCCCGAATACCTCATTTTCTACACGAAAAAAACCATGTCAAGACCTTGAAGCGCCCTCTCTAATTAAGGTATACTATCAAGGTAGTTAAAACTCTCCATTGCCACACGCTGAAACGTAGGAAATTTCAAGACCGCTGGTATCGAGGGTTGGTCCCTTTTTGTATCAATTTGGGGCCGCCTTGGTGTGTGCGGTTCGGCTTCCTACGGCCTCAGCGAACATTTTCAAGGCGCGCCCCGTTTATTCGGAGCGCGCCTTGCGCGTCCGTACTGGTGGTGATTTAGAAATGGCGAAAGCTAAAAAGGATAAAACCATTGTTTTAATAGGCACTTACAAGGGTAGCCAATTAGAAAAGTGGACAGGCTATTACAATTATCCTATTTCTGATTCTGACAAGATTACAAGAGCGGATGCTGCCCAGATTCGTGAATTGTGGCTCTTCAAGGGTAAGGATGAACAGAAGACTTATACTGCAAAGTTTGTTGGCATAAAGTCACGAGAAGAATTGGTTAATGACTATGCTTATCCTGCGACAGGTAAAGCGCATAGCGATAAGTATCTTCTTTTCAAAATAACGCCTATTGAATCTCCTTGCATTTCAGATAAAAAGTTTATTCTGCGAATAAAAGATTTCGCTTCGTCAAAGAAGCTTCAAGCGCAATTAAAGGCCTATCTTGAATCGGAAAAACGTGAAACTTCTGATTTAGCAACGAAACTTCCAGAATCCATTTACACAATTCCAACAGAAGATCTTACGGTTTGTGAATCGGCATTCCAAATGACGTTTTGGGATTTACCAGAATTTAAAAAGTTAAAGTCAAAGAGTTCATGTACCCCATCGTACAAGCCAAAATTTACCTTTATTGACTTGTTTGCTGGATGTGGAGGGTTATCATTAGGGTTGGAGCGAGCAGGATTTACTCCTCTTTTAGTGAACGAACTGAATACGGATGCGCTTGAAACTTATCTTTTGAATCGACGAGAAGAATTTCCGTGGCTTTACGATAATAATGTCGCAAACGTTAAAGATTTGGTCTTGAATGAGACTTTATTATTGAATTTTGGCGCATCTATCAAGAAAGACTTTAGGATTGACATCTTTAATGGTGAGTTAGATTTGATCTGTGGTGGGCCGCCTTGCCAGGGTTTTTCCGGGCTTGGTATTCGTCGTTCATATTCTGTAGAGAAAAAGCAGCTACCCTCAAACTTCTTGTATCAAGATATGGCGTTTTTGGTTAATCGAATTCGCCCCAAAATTTTTTTGTTTGAGAATGTGCGTGGTCTTTTATCGGCACGTTGGACAAATGACGGCACTAAAGGTGAGATTTTTCAAGATGTCTTGAAGACATTTGAGAACATTGGTGCGTATCATATTCGGTACAAACTCGTTCACGCAAAAGATTATGGTGTGCCACAAAATCGTCCACGTGTTTTGATTGTTGGATTGCGTAAGGATTTATTTAATGAACCTAAAACGCATTTTGATGCAGTCGCGGATGGATTCTTGCCAAGGCCTATAGGTGGCTATCCGTCAATTGAGGAACTTTTAAGCGATTTGATTGATCCGAATTATCAACGTGGAGCAACAACAGAAGTCTATCCTACACCTCCACAAAATGAAGTACAGCAACGTTTTAGAACAAAACGAGATGGTTCTGTTTTTGGTGTAGGCGAAGCATTGTCTGAAATGGAATATAGCAATCACTCTGATATGATTGTCGCAAAGTTTACCGCAATGATTAACAATGGCGGTATTATTCCAGAAGAGTTTAAGACAAAGAAGTTTGCTCAAAAAGTTTTACCTCGAAATTGGGGGAAAGCAGGCCCAACGATTACCGCTTGCTCTGCTCCTGATGATTATGTACACTTCTCTCAACCTCGTTCTTTGACCGTGCGAGAATGGGCGCGCTTACAGACATTTCCAGATTGGTATATCTTTGCAGGGAAACGCACAACAGGTGGCTTAAGAAGAGCGGGCAATCCACGTGAAGGAATTTTTGATCGAGAGCTACCCAAGTATACACAAATTGGCAATGCAGTCCCTGTAGAATTGGCATACAACATTGGTAATCATTTTATTCAATTACTCAAACGACAAAAGAAGGCATCATGTTAAAAGCAGCCAATACATCTGTTGAACAAGCATTGCGACTTTTTAATGGAGCGGGTATTACGGTAGGGTTACTCGTCCCAACAGAGACTGGGTGTAAAAAGTCAATTATGGACGCAACTCTTTCGATGCGTTCGTTTTTACATGAAGCAGAAATTCATAATTATGCTACGCAACAACAAGGACTTGAAGCAAAAGCAATCGTTTCTGCAAATTTTGTATTGCCAGACCGACTTGTAAAAACATCAGCCTCTCTTTATCGCCCTATTACAAAGAAAGGGGATCCCAGAATTTGGTTTTCCAGATTGACTCATTATTGTGCCCCTACCGATTTATTGGCAGTCATTGCTTTACGTGGTGAGTTATTTGTCTTTAATATGAGTGAAGTCAATGTTGTTCAAGCATTTGGTATTCCGGGTTCTTGTCCCCATGAAATTTTATCTGAATGCGCTGAAATTATCTCGCCCATAGCGAAAGAACTCCTTGATAAACTACGAGAAATTCATCGTAGAGGATTTATTCAGGGGATTAGTCATGGCGATTTTAATGTTGGAGTGACACTAGAAAACCTTCTTGGAATAAAACCTAATACTTCACAGAATCCAGATTATAAAGGAATTGAACTTAAAGCATCGCGTAAACTAGGACAAGCTGTTCACAAAATATCAAAGACAAAGAAAGTTACATTATTTACGAAAACTCCAGATTGGGAGCGAAGTAAATTTAATGCACATCAAATTTTGGAAAAGTTTGGATATGTCGTTAATAATCGACTTCAACTCTATTGCACTGTTTCTGATAAACCCAATTCTCAGGGCCTTTATCTAGATGCACATGATGAGATTGATTTATTCAATAAGGCAAAAACAGCATCTTATACTGGTGATGTAGCAGTGTGGTCATTAGAAGGGTTGAAGAAACAGTTTTCGTTAAAGCATAACGAAACATTTTGGGTTCAGGCATCCAGTCAAATCTCTGATGGAAAAGAATTCTTTCAATATGATCTCGTGCGACATACGCGTAAACCAAACGTATCGAATCTAGCAAGTTTAATTGATGCAGGAATTGTAACTTTAGACTACTCACTATCCCTGAAGCCAAATGGGAAAATTAGAGATCACGGATATTTATTCCGAACGACAAGCGATAAATTTGCACACATTTTCCCGTTAGAACGGGTATATGAATTAGGATAATGTGAGAGGGTGTGTTTGATTGTTTTGAGTTAGGTTACTTTTAGAGTAACGGAGTTTTATGCTACGGACAGAATTTTAACGGTTTGTTTATGAGTCTAACACTGATGGAAGTGGAAAGGCCAATTCGTATATTCGAAACTTGGAACTTTGAACTCTCAACCACTAACTTTCATAAACACGTGACAGGGCAGGTGGTTTGGTTTATAATAGGGGTATCAGTGAGAAACCAAGGAGTTTGAGATGGTTAAACATGTTATTTTGTGGAAGTTAAAGGCTGGGCTGGCAGATGTTGCAGCGGTGAAGGCAGGGATTAAGCAAGGGCTTGAGGGGCTTTTGGGGAAGATTCCCGGATTGGTTGAGATTCGTGTTCAGGCGGAGGGGTTGGCTTCTTCCAATGCTGATGTAATGCTGGACTCCACATTTGTTGATGAGGTTGCGCTTAAAGCGTATGCCACACATTCGGCACATGTGGAGGTGGCGGATCGTGATGTGCGCCCCTATACCGAACTTCGCCTCTGCCTCAACTTTGAATGTTAGTGTGTGATCAGTCGCTGGTTGTTTGTTGCGAGTTGAGGGTTACGAGATGAAAAAGATGATCAAAAAGCTATCGCTTTTGTGTGTATTAATAACATCTTTTGGGTATGCTCAAAAGGTGATTGTTGAAGGGGACGGCTCCTCTTTAATGGCACAAATGGAGTTTTATGCGCGTCAAACCAAGGATGTTGGGTTGAAGGCGCAATATTTTTCTTATGCGGAGACAGATGAGTGGTCTGATTTCTCTGCAGCACAATTTAAGTCGATTTATGAAACACAACTGAAAAAGATGTATATTGTGATGGATGGTCAGTTAACACAAATTAAGAAATGGCACTATCACCATCCGATTGTTGCTGCAATTGCGCCAAAAGCAAGGCTCGTTGAGATTGAAGGTGTGGGGGCTAAAATCCCCAAAAAGTATCGGGTTGAGATTCGAAGCGTTTTGGGTGCTGGTAATTACATCGCAAATGTTTCTGAAGATAACGGCTATGTTGGGCGCAATTATGTTGTTCAATTTGGTGAAAATGCAACATCGTATACAAAAGGAACTGTTCTGGATGCCTATTTGTTGCGAACAGATTTCACAGAGGCGTTGCGCGATAGTGTTCGTGGTATGATTGTGGGTGGCGTTTATAAGCTTGTGCCTGATGAAATGGGTGATTCAATTCATCCGCCGACCCTTAAAGAGATGGCAAATGCCATTAAGGGCGGCTTGAAGCCTAAAGTGCTGGCTCCTGTGGGCAGAAAGCCGTGTACCACCTGTGAAGGCAGTGGTGTGGATAAGGCAAAATTGGCAGCAGCAGAAGCGGCAGCGGATCGAGAAGCAACCGCAGCACTAGGCAAACGGGAAGATGTGTACGATGTCTTGGGCCGTCGGACCACACATCGACAGACATTAAGAGGAGATTCAAAAGCCTTTACTGCGGCCAAACTCCGGCGAAACAAGCCCAAGTGTCAATCGTGTGGGGGAGATGGTTATGTGAATTACGACCTTTTCCGCATACTGGTGCGTTAGTTGCGCGTTCCCTACTTCCGGGGGGAGTTTTTACGGTTGAGGCTTGAATTTGGATTAAGGGCGTAGAAGCGTTTAATTGGTTTTTGGGGGTGTTCGGTTGAGAATTTCCCCTACCTATTAAATAATAAGGGTGTGTCTGGCAGTAGGATGGCGATGGCGTCGGGGGTTAACCGTTCCCGACCTTCAACCGTTCACTTTCAACCTTGAACTATCAATATTCAACTTTCAACAGCTAACCTTCAACAGTAATCTTTCAACTTTCAACAACAAAAGTATTACTTTGTGAAAAAAGTGCTTGCTTTTTGGTTGTGGGGTGTGTTATAGTGTTTGGACCTTTCGGAATAGAAGGGTAAATTGTAGCTCTTTGACATCATCCGTCCGCGAATCGGACTTAACAAGAGGAAAACATGGCCACAGGCATGGAAAAGATTCGGAACATCGGCATCGTCGCCCACATTGATGCGGGAAAGACGACTACGACCGAACGTATCCTCTTTTACGCAGGTATGACGCATCGTCTCGGTAATGTAGACGAGGGCAATACTGTGACGGACTGGATGATTCAGGAGCGTGAACGCGGCATTACAATTACTTCCGCCGCCATCACTTGCGCTTGGCGCGACACTCAAATTAATCTCATTGATACTCCCGGACACGTCGACTTCACAATGGAGGTCGAGCGTGCATTGCGTGTATTGGATGG
>JAFTHG010000067.1 GCA_017457555.1 Kiritimatiellia bacterium
CGGTCGCTCACTGCAAGATTTTCAATCGCAAAAATGATGAAACGCCACTCCAGACCGCAACGCTCATCCGCAAGTCTGGAGAAACAACACTTACCTTAACAAATGCACAAGGCGTCACCACCGAACATGTTCGCCTCAACACTCCCATTGCAGACACCGATCTCACGTGGGTAGACCTGACCTTCAACTACCTCTGGTGGCCGACCGTCAACCAGCTCACCGAAGCAGATCTGGCAACACGTCAGTTGAAATCACGCGAGGGCGGCCGTAATTGTGTTGTCTTAGAGGTCTTTCCCCCTAAGGAGATCTCAGGCATCTACTCAGTCTTACTCTGGATTGACATCTCCACCGGCTTTGTAGTACAAACCGAGCAGACCGACGCCCATGGCAAAGCGGTTCGTAAGATGTGGATTCAGCGTATTGGTCGCGAAGAAGGACGCTGGGTACCACGTGAATTCCGCATTCAACGTGATGGCATGCGTCGCGTCACTAAGTTAATCATTGCGACAATTCAAGCTTCCACATTTGCCGTTGAGGAGCAATAATCATGGATAATCGACCCAGAACACTCGTCTTTTCTGCCGCGCAAAATCGCATTATCACCACCACGCTCACCCTTCTGTGCAGTACATTGTTGGTCGTGAGTGCACTTTTGGTGCTCTTTGGTCTGCTGCAAGGACTCAACTACTTCCTCAATATTGTCGGCCCTATCATCGTGGCTTTCTTCTTAAGCTTGTTGACGCGGCCATGGTATGCACGGTTACGAACATGGTTTGGTGGACGTGACGTACTGGCAGTTTTAGCCTTCTCCTTCTCGTTTCTTATACCGATCTTCCTTTTAGGATGGTTTTTTGGAGCCTTTATCCTTGAACAGGGAAGTAATTTTGCACACGCATTGCCCAAAATCATCACAGCCACTCGCGATGCACTGACAAAAGCCTTCCCCGATTTTGCAGATGTCGTAGCCAACATTGTTCCCAATTTGGCAGACGTCCTCGCCGACGATGGCTCGCTCTCTTGGTCAAAGTTAGTCGATATGGCCGGGAAAGGCGTTCACATGGGAGGAGCCGTCTTCTCGGCAGGTTCGGCCGCGGCATTATGGTTACTAACCTTCTTCTACTGGATTATCTTTGTCATGAAAGAACCGCTCTCCGGAGAAGGTTTTGCAAAGCGGCTGCCCTTTATCAGCACATCCGGACGCGAAGCAATGGCCCGGTACTTCCAAAACTTCAGCGACATTATTGTATCTTACTTCCGTGGTCAAATTATTGACGTCACAATTCAGGGATTTCTTTACGGAACAACATTCCAACTCTTCGGGTTGCCCAACGGGTTCATCATTGGATTTGTGCTGGGTATTCTCAATCTGGTGCCCTACCTTGGCGTAACGGCAGGTCTCTGTGTGGCGTTGCCAGTGGCCTTTTTCCACGCAGGTCTGGCTTATACCTGTGCCATCTTTGCCGTCTTTTGCGTGATTCAAACCTTTGATGGTTACATCATGCAACCCTACATTCAGGGCGACCGTATGAAACTCTCTGCTTGGCAGATCGTCTTTGCCTTGCTCTTTTGGACACAACTCGGTGGCTTCTTGGGATTGCTCCTAGCCATTCCACTCACCGCATTCGTCAAAGCCTCATGGGATGAATGGTGCGCCACATCCGAACGTTTTGTCGCCCCTTCGGAAGAATCAACACCCTTGAAGGAGGAACCCTGATATGACCGCTACGCAAAGCGTGCTCTTGCTTGCAACCATCCTCCTTGCTATCGGAGGAGTATTACTTACAAAAGGTGCTGCGACACTCGTCGGAAGACTGCCACGTCATCGCTTGGCAGGGATCATTTTGACCTGCCTCTGTGTTGCATGGGCCGGATGGACGCTCACCATTCATCCAATTGACTTCCTGGCATTCTTAACACCCGGTAAGATTCTGATTGGGTGCATCATCCTTACACCGCTCATCTGCATCTATTTGGACAATCTGCTATTCGCCCGTGCATTAGGCGGCATCCTGATGTTATGGCCGATGCCTGTCATTCTTTTAACACGTGACTATCTCACCACATGGCGTTTAGTGCCGATTACAATCGGTTATATCAGCCTCACCGCCGGGATGTTTTTCGTCTTTCATCCGTGGATTTTCCGTTGCATCTGCGAAACACTCGCAGAGAATCGTAAAATCCGCTTCATCACAGCTTGGAGCTTTATTCTGGCTGGTCTTCTTTGTTTCATTGCAACAAATCTTTTCGGAAAGGTGCTTGGACAATGAGTATTTTGTTTCGTTACGTCCTGCGGAGTTTTGCATTGCCGGCGACGATGTGCTTCTTGGGGTTATGTGCGCTCACCTTACTCTTTATGAGTTTTGATCTGATTGGCGCCTGTTTTGACCCCAAATCAGCCGTTACATTTACCGTAGCCTGCGACTTTATTCTCGGCACACTCTCCATGTATCTGGAGTGGTTGCTACCGGCAGTCTTTCTCCTTTCAACGCTCTACACGATGTGGCAATTCTGCCGTCATAGCGAATTGATTGCCATGCGCGCTGGTGGCATTGGCATGAGTACGGTGACAGCCCCCATTCTTCTGACCGCATTATTGGCGGCGATCTTTTCCTTTGTCAATACCGAATACATCAAACCAACGGCTGCGGCACGTGCGATGATTATCAAGAACTCTGACTTTCGAACGACAGGCCGCGAACCCTTGAAGGGGCGTGCTTACTTCGAGCCTACAGGAAAATTCCGCATTGTCATTGGTGCGCTTGATCCCACCAATCCCGAACACCTGAAAGATGTCCGTGTCACCTTCTTCCGCGAAGATGGGTCACAGCGAGTAACCTACGAAGCACCCGAAGCACGGTGGTTGGATGAAGAATGGTGGCTGCAAGGAGGCGTTAAAGCCACCTATTACAATGAGCTGGATGAAGTGGTTGCACCACCTGAAGGACTTACTGCCTTTTCGTCCATCAAAGAACTGTATGACTTGAACGTGCATCCGCGCCAGATTATTGTACAGAACTCTGACGCCGAGTTCTCCTCTGCTGCCGACCGAAAGATCAGCCGTAAAGAGCGTGATCGCACCGGCTTAACAACACGTCAAAAGCATGAAGATTCGTACGCAACATACAACCATTACGCTGCGCCTTTCTCCATCTTATTAGTGACACTCTTTGCAATTCCGGCTGGTATTGCCTCCGGTCGTCAATCCGTCTTCCGCGGTATTTTGTTAGCACTTGGGATGTTCCTCGCCTACTACGCCTTGACCGCATTGGCGATGTTGCTTGCCAATAATGGATGGGTTAAACCTGCACTCGCGGTAATGCTGCCCTCCATCATCTTCGGTAGTGCCGCATTGATGCTCTTCAGAAAGTTACACTAAGGATTTCTTATGATTGAAACACGTGCAACAATGCATGGTATTCCCGGAGACTCCGCCCGCAAACGCGGACTCTGCAAAGTCTTAATCCCGATTCTCATCTTTGGCCTTCTCTTTGGATTTGCAGCCGGGCTCTTACTCGGAAGCCTTGGCCTCTTACCCTGGTGGGTCGGCATTTTCCTCCTCGTTGGCGGCGTGATCGGGTTCTCTCTTTTCAAGCTCTACCAACCCTCGCTCGTTTACGGTTACTTCAAAGGTGCGCGTGGCGAGGAAATGGTCGCGGGAGAACTGGCTCGTTTGCCTGCGACTTGGACTATTTTCAATGGTCTTCTCCTCCCAAACGAACTGGATATCGACCACGTTGCCGTTGGGCCACAGGGGATTTTCATTATTGAAACAAAGCATTGGTCTGGTGATGTTGCCATCCATGATGGGCAACTCCTTGCCAATAATCGGCGATTGAGCAAATCCCCCATCGCCCAAGTCCGCAACTTAACTTCGGCGATTTGTGAACTTTTGCCACAATATGCGCAACTTGTCCACGGCGTTCTTTGCTTCGCCGGCCCTCAATTCATGGCCGGGGCTCAACAACTGGATGAAGTAAAAATCTGCTCATATCTTAATCTCTCAAACCAACTGACCAGTGGTAATATTGTATTAGATGCAGCTGAAATCACCGCTTGCGTTGCCCATTTGGGAACGCTTTCAATTACGCAAGGACTTTAATCCCCTGCGCAATACGCCTACTCTGAATCCGGATTCTCACAGCGTATCGCACCACACCCTTCCACATACAAGCACGCTAACATTATGAAAAAAATCTTCTTTTACCTCTTTCTCTTAACTTTAGCCCCAATTCTTGCAGCAGAAGAACTGCAACCTCAGGCAGAATATCCCGAGATTTCACGCCGCATGGTCTACCAACTCAATACGACCCATCTCTCCGGGGAACGTTTTAATGACCGACTTTCCATAGTTGCATGGACCAATCTCGTTGATGCGCTTGACTTTGACCGCACCCTATTGACTCAGGAAGACTTGGCAAAGCTTGAGCCTCTCAAAACCCAAATAGATGATTTGGTAACCGAAGGCAATTTAACGTTTGGTTACGATTTAGTTGACCTTGTCCGGAATCGTATTACAGAACGTTGTGCATATGTAGAAAAGGTTCTGCAAAAAAATGCGCCATTTGACTTTACTAAGGACGAAAGTTATCAGTGGAAGCGTCGCAAAGCGACACGCCCTGCAAATCGTAAAGAACAAGAAGCATTGTGGTATGCCACGCTTAAAAACGAGTACCTTGCCTTAACACTTGCCAAGGAATTTGATGCGGAAGAGGCCAAATCAACACAAAAAGAAACTGATGAAGCCGCTAAACCCGATTATTCCGAAGATGATGATTTAACCTTACCGACAACGGAAATTATCGCAAAGCGTTATCGGACCTTACGCGATGTCTATAAAGAAATGGACTCTGAAACAGCGCTTCAGCGCATCCTTTCTGCCGTTTCTATGGCCTATGACCCTCACACGGACTACATGTCGCCCATGAACTTTGAAGATTTCAGTATGGATATGAATCTGACATTATGTGGTATTGGGGCGACCTTGCGTTATGATGACGGTATGATCCGTATTACGGAACTGATGCCTGGAGCTCCTGCTGCGAATGATACGCGTGACATCCGGTTGCAAGAAGGTGATCGTATCATTGGTGTGGGGCAAGGAGATGGCCCCATTGAAGATATCTGTCACAAACCTCTTAGCCAAACAGTCCGTAAAATCCGTGGCCCAAAAGGCACTGTTGTCACCTTGAAGGTCATCCCGGTCTCGGATAAAACAGGTACCCGGACAAAGATTGTTGACCTCATACGTGATGAAATTCACCTTGATCAACAAGCTGTTACAGGACACGTCGAACGATTAGAGCTGGAAGATGGCAGCGAACGTAAATTCGGCTATGTACGTATTCCGGCCTTCTATGCGGGTGTCGTCAGCGGTAATAAGGGCGAAAATGCCTCGTCTATGACACGGGATTTACTTACCTACATCCAATCCTTTAACACCGAACATGTTGATGGCATGGTCATTGACCTCCGAAATAATGGCGGTGGCTCACTGATGGAAGCACTCTCCATGACCTCTCTCTTTGTTTCAGGTCCGGTTGTACAAGTACGTGACAAACGTAATGTGCAGGTGCTTGATGGCACGTTAAAGCGCGTTGCTTTCCGCAAACCGCTCGTTGTTCTTGTCAATCGCAACTCCGCATCTGCTTCTGAAATTGTGGCGTCTGCATTCCAAGACTATGGTCGCGCTATTATCATTGGCGATTCCAAAACGCATGGCAAAGGAACTGTACAAACCGTCCAATCACTCGGCAATTCACAAACACATGGCGCAAACCGCATTACCACCGCATGCTTCTACCGCATTAATGGTGGCACTACGCAACTACGTGGCGTTGAGCCGGATATTGTCATCCCCTCGATCTATGACGCACTTGAATTAGGCGAAGATCAACTTCCCGGCGCCCTTCCTTATAGCACGGTTGCCCCAGCGTACTATGCCAAGACCTCCGATGTCACGCCCTATCTGCCACACCTGACAAAGGCTTCCAGAAAACGTCTACAGAAGGATGAACAGGCTAAAGCTGCATTACAGTTGGTTGAGCACGTCCGTAAAGCCAATGCAGAACAATTTGTTCCGCTTCAAATTGACGCACGCCGCACTCGTATGAAAGCCGAACGCGCCATTGAAAAACTTCAAGATGAAGCACTCAAGGGGACAAAGCAAAGCCGTAAGAATGGGCCCAATGCGGAGAATGATTATGTCTTGCGTGAAGCGTTGTCCATTTTGTCGGACTACATTGACTTGCGTGGCGGCCCGGATGAACCTGTCAATGTGAATGGCGATTTACGAACCCGTCTTTTTCAAATCTTCGGTGCGGTGCAATGATCCCAGAATCGGATTCCTCGCTCCTTAATACGATTACTTCTCCGGCAGACGTTCAACGTCTTTCCAGAGAAGCATTACCACAATTGGCGGCAGAGATTCGCTCGCGGCTGATTGAAACGGTTTCCCGCTCCGGTGGTCACTTGGCACCCAGTCTTGGAACAGTTGAGCTAACACTTGCGCTATGCCGTGTATTTGATTTTCCCTCTGACAAGGTTATCTGGGATGTCGGTCATCAGAGCTACGCCTGGAAGATGCTCACCGGCAGGAACGCCTCCTTTGATTCATTACGTCAATTCGGTGGTATCCGTGGCTTTCCTTCTCCGAAGGAGTCCGCCTATGATGCCGCTGTTGGTGGCCACGCAGGTGTTGCGCTTTCCACTGCATTAGGCATGGCTGCGGCTCGTGACCTTCGCCAAGGGAAGGAAAATATTATTGCCGTAGTTGGTGATGCCTCCCTAACCAATGGCATCTCGCTTGAAGCACTTAACGCCATCCGTCACACGACCGAACGCCTTATTTTGGTCGTAAACGACAATGGTATGAGCATCTCCCAGAATGTCGGTGCATTTGCCCGTATGTTTGCCCGGCGCATTTCCGGGATTCGTTATAATCGCATTCGTGCTGCAGCAGAAGCCACTGGCCACCACCTCCATCTTACAGGGCTCAAAGCCTTTTACCGTGCAATGAAACGGGTAATCAAGCCGCTTCTGCTCCGCCACCGTTCTGCCATCTTTGAAGATCTCGGCTTACGTTATATGGGGCCTATTGATGGGCACGATATCCCAGCTCTTTGCGAAGCACTACGCGCAGCGGCAGATGGTCACGTTCCGGTCGTGCTTCATATTGCGACCGTCAAGGGGAAAGGCTATCCGCCTGCAGAACGTCACCCATCCAAGTGGCATGGCGTTTCACCATGGGCCACTTCTGCAATGCAAACGCCCAGTACACCCCCTGCTGCGTCATGGTCAGAAGCTTTTGGCGAATACCTCTGTGAATTGGCGCGAAACGACGATCGGGTTGTTGCTATCACCGCCGCAATGCGCGATGGCACCGGTCTTGGAAAGTTCTTCCGCGAATTTCCCAAGCGCGCCTATGACGTAGGTATTTGTGAAGAGCACGCAATAGCCTTTGCCGCCGGTCTTGCTGCAGCAGGATTCCGTCCTTTCGTCGCCCTCTACTCAACGTTTGCACAACGTGCCGTAGATTGTATGATGCACGATGTCTGCCTGCCTCACCTTCCCGTTACGCTCTGCCTTGACCGCGCAGGGATTGTCGGTGCCGATGGCCCCACGCATCATGGTCTGTATGACATCGCGATGCTCCGGGCTCTTCCCGGCCTCACCTTCCATGCTCCCGCAACACGTTCGGGTCTCCAGTCGGCACTAAACCATGCGCTCACTTCCGATGCGCCAGCCGTTATCCGTTATCCACGCGGTCCCATCTGTGAAGCACATCCAACTACACTTTCGCCTGACGAATCTCCAAAGCCCTGCATCCTTGCATTGGGTGACACCGCAGCTTGGATTGCCCCTGTCGCCATCGAATTAGGTCTTCCCTGCCTTGTGATTGAGCGTATCAAACCGCTTCCCGATTGTCTTACAGCTTTGAAAGGACGCCCACTAATTACACTTGAAAATGCCGCCATCCAAGCAGGATTCGGTTCGGCAATCGCAGAGAACCACGATGCGCCAGTCTTAATTCTGGGATGGGATGACCGTTTCATTCCCCAAGGCTCCGATGTAGAACTCCGTCAATTCGGTGGCTTAGATGCGGTCGCGCTCCGCTCCAAGATTGAAACCTTTGTTCGGGAGTCTATTTCATGAGTATTCCCTCGCCGAAGATGCGCCGTGCCGTCCGCGTGCTTCCGGAAACGGTTGCGAATCAAATCGCGGCCGGAGAAGTGGTTGAGCGGCCAGCATCCGTGGTAAAGGAATTAGTTGAAAATGCCTTAGATGCTACCGCCACGCGCATTACAGTTTCCGTTGAATCAGGTGGGGCAAAGCTCATTGAAGTTGAGGATAACGGCTACGGTATGGGACACGAAGATGCTCTTGCTGCGCTGGAACGACAAGCGACCAGTAAGATCGCCGATACGGAAGACATCGTTCGCATCCAGACCTTTGGTTTTCGCGGAGAGGCCATCCCATCCATCGCAAGTGTCTCGCGGTTTACATTGATTACCAAGACCACAGATGACGACAGTGCCACCGAGTTAGTCGTTATCGGCGGTGCATTGGAATCCATCTCTGAAACAGGGCATCCCGTAGGCACCACCATCCGGGTGCGCGATCTCTTCTTCAACCTCCCCGCCCGGCGTAAATTTCTACGAACAGCGGCCACGGAATTGTCACGCATCCGACAAACCCTCACCGCGATTGCCCTCGCCTATCCGCATGTTGCAATCCGCTTGCGCTCTGACGGCAAAGATGTCTTTCGTTTACCTGAAGGTGATTCAGAGGAAGATCGCATCCGCACGCTTCTGGGACTTCCGATTTTTCAATCCCTGACACCGATTCACCATACAGAAAATGACATCACCGTTTCCGGCTACATCTCCCGAACAGATACGCCCGCCTTGGGCACTCCGGAACAATATGTCTTTGTCAATCACCGTGCTGCAACTGCTGCCCAAATCCAATATGCGGTCCGTGAAGTCTGGCCAGTGCGTGATCGACGGCCACACGCCATCCTCTTTGTCGATTTACCGCCGGAGGCTGTCGATGTCAATGTTCACCCAGCCAAACGCGAAGTGCGGTTCCGTAGAGGCAATACTGTTATCAATGCGGTCACAAATGCCATTGCACACGCACTGAATCTCTTTGCTGAAAGTGTGCCGTCCACCCCATCCACACTTACGACGACACCATTACTGCAGACTACGAGTGAGCAACATGCGTTTGATACCGCGCCAACAACGCCCTCTATTATCCAGCC